>CANPZY010000022.1 GCA_947588945.1 uncultured Clostridia bacterium | reverse complement strand
TTTAAAGGAAAGGTAAATGAAAAGAATAAAAATGAACTACTTTTTAGTTTGAAGTTATTAAATGTTGCAATAAATAAATTAAGAGCATATTTAAAAAATTTATATTTTGGTGGAGGTACAAGCAAATAAAGTTTTGTAAAAAATAATTCGTCATAATTAAATATAATACAAGTCAAAGGAGTAATTAAAATGATATATGATAACAAATACTTATTTAATGAAAATAAAGAAATTAGAAGATTAGAAAAAGCTGCTAAAGATAAGAACAAGGCTAAATTAATAGAATGGGGAATTGCTTTTGAAAAAATGATTAAAGATGTTTATGATAAAGAATATGATAAAGCATTTAAAAAAGATTTTGAAAATGTAGTTGATACATTTTGTTTAGCAATTGCATATACTTTACATTTTAATGAAAAAACAAAATTTGGAAAAAATAGAACGATTAATTTTATAAATGATTTATTTGTAACTGTAGATTTATTTAGAACAGGAGAATATTCTCCTGAGGATTATAGAAAACAATTAGAAGAAGAAGGAATATTTTTTTCAGATGTTCAAAAAGTAAGAAAGGAGAAGTTAAGAAATGAAGGACACTTTCAAAATAAATAAATACATAAATATTGATTATAATTATTTTAATCTTAAATTATATATAAGAGATAAAATTATGTGTATTATACTTGTAATTACAATTACCATAATGGCTATGTTTTTTTCAATAGTAATGTTTGGAAATAATGACAATATATCTTGTTTGTCTTTAATAACAATATTACTAAATTTAGTCTCAATAATAGTAGCAAACAAAATAAAAGAGGCAATAGATAAAGATATGGAATTGTTTGAAGATTATTTAAAATATGAACTAACAAATAAACTATCTTATAAATTATTAGATTCAGTAATTGAAAAATTAGATAAAAATAAATTTCATATATGCAGGGAATTAAATGAAGAAGGAGACATTGAACATTGGTATATATATGAAAGGGAAAAGTTATTTGATCCTGCTACTAAACCGATTTTAGATAGTAATAAGAATAATTTAATGGATTTAGAAATTTTTATAAATAAATTAAAAAAGGAAAAATAATATGGAAGAAATATCTAAAGAAGTAAAATTAAGAATGAAAAGAGAATTAGAACAATATTGGGAGAATAAAGCTAAATTGAAACAATTAGAAGAAAAAATAATTGAATCTTCTCCAAGTAGTAGTATAGGAGGAAAATCTAGTACAAATGTAATATCGGATATTACAGCACAAAAAGCAATTAAATTAGTATCAACAAGGTCTATAATTTATTGTAGAGAAAGAATTAATTATATAGAGAATGTAATTAAAAATTTAAATAAATTTGAGTATAAGATATTTATAGCTATATTTAAAGATAGATGTAATTGTAATTATTGTGAAACTCATTTCAACATTTCTAAATCCACTTATTATAACATTTATAACAAATGTATAAATATGTTAGCAAAAGAATGGGGAGAAATTTAATTTTATTTGGAAAAAATCGGGAAAAAACAGGGTATTTTCTGTGGTATAATGTTATTGGTGGGGAATATAAAATAATATTTTGCTTTTCAATAATTAAAAGAGTTAGTTATGCTAGCTCTTTTAATTATTGAAAACATTATTGCTTTATTAATGCTAGAAGAAAATAGTAAAGTAATTATGTATATAAAGCCCATGCTATATTAATAAACATAGCTGATTATTCTTCAAAAAGGACTTTATCTAGCAAAGTCCTTTAATAATATTAGGAGTTTTTGTATGAATAAGGAAGAAATATTTAAAAAAGATCACTGTAAAAATTGTATAAATAAAAACACTGATAAATGTTATATATGTATTAATATAGAAGGAAAATTGCAATGCTTAGAAGAAAGAGCTAAATAGAATAAAAAAGATAAAACAAATTGATATATAATAATTAAATAATATAAATATAAGGCGGAAGAGATGATTAAAGAATTAACAGAAAAGCAAAAGCAATTTTGTAATGAATATTTAATTGATTTTAATGCAACTAGAGCATATAAAGCAGTTTACAGTACATGTAAAAAAGATGAAACAGCAAGAACTAATAGTAGTAGAATGCTAACAAAAGCTAACATTCAAAAATATATACAAAATGAAATTCAAGAGATACAAAATAACAATAAAGTAACAAAACAAAAAGTAATTGATGAATTAGCAAAAATAGCATTTTCAGATATTAGAAAATTTTATAATGATAGTGGAGCATTAAAAAAAATAAAAGATTTAGATGATGATACGGCTGGAGCAATTTCTTCAATAGAAACATTTGAAGAATATGAGGGAAAAGGAGAAGATAGAGAACATATAGGAGATACAAAAAAAATAAAATTATTTGATAAAAAAGGAGCTTTAGAACTATTAGGAAAACATTTAGGTATATTTAAAGATAAAGTACAGATAGAATCAAATGAACCATTTGAAGTAAATATAAATGTAAGAAAAAGTGAATAAAAAGAATGGATATAGAAATAACAGAAAAACAAGAAAAATTTATTAATTCAAAAGCATTTGAAACATTGTTCGGTGGAGCAGCAGGTGGAGGAAAGTCGTATGGACAATTAATTGATGCTTTTTTATATGCATTAAAATATCCTAAATCATCACAAATTATATTTAGGAGAACTTTTCCAGATTTAGAAAAGTCAATTATAAGAAAAAGTTTAGAAATTTATCCTAGACAAGTTGCAAGTTATAATTCTAGTAAACATATTTGGAACTTTAAAAATGGAAGTATAATAGATTTTGGATATATAGATAATGAAAAAGATGTATACCAATATCAATCAGCAGAATATGATGTAATTAGATTTGACGAATTAACACATTTTACTGAATATATGTATATTTATATGATTTCCAGATGTAGAGGTGCAAATAATTATCCTAAAGGAATTAAAAGCTCATCTAATCCAGGCAATATTGGACACAGTTGGGTAAAAGCTAGATTTATAGATATAGGAGAACCTAACAAAGTACATGAAGTAAAAACAGCAGAAGGAGACACAACAACAGTTATATTTATTCCTAGCTTAGTTCAAGATAATATATTTTTATTACAAAAAGATAAAGATTATATTAGAAGATTAGATTTATTGCCAGAAAAAGAAAGAAAAGCTTTAAAATATGGAGACTGGGATATATTTGATGGACAATTCTTTTCTGAATTTAGAAGAGATATACATGTTATAGAACCATTTGAAATACCAGAAAGTTGGAGAAGATTTAGAACAAGAGATTATGGACTTGATATGTGTGCTACATTATGGATTGCTTTAGATTGGAATATGAACGCATACATATATAAAGAACTATATGAAAGTGATTTGATCGTTTCAGAAGCAGCTAAAAAAATTAATAATATGACAAATGAAAAGATATATTGTGATTATGCTCCTCCTGATTTATGGAATAGAAATAAAGATACAGGAAAAAGCACAGCTGATTTATTTTCAGAAAGTAATCAATATTTAACTAAAGCAGATAATAACAGAGTACAAGGGTGGCTTGCAGTACATGAATGGCTTAAATTATATACAGACGAACAAGGACTATTAAATAGTAAATTAAAAATATTTAATAATTGCACAAATTTAATTAGAACATTACCTGCAATAACACATGATGAAAAAAATCCTAATGATGTGGCAACAGAACCACATGAATTAACGCATTTGCCAGATGCATTGCGTTATTTTTGTACTATGTATCAAACACCAGCCACTAAAAAAATAGAAATACCAAAAGAAGGTTTTTATTCTAAAACAGAATTAGTAGATTTAGGATATGTAAATGTTGATATACCAACTAAAGGAGTAATCCCACTAACAAAAAGAAGGAGATAAAAATATGAATGTTTTATTTATAATAATAATTGTATGTATGAGTTTAACTGTATTAGGAGCAAGTATGTTATATGGATTTACTGTAATAAGATTAGCGAAAATTATTGCTAAAGAAGATATTGATACAGATACAAAAAAAAGAATACATCCTAATAATTCTAAAGTTGACTTTTCAAGTTCATTAAAAGGAAGAAAAGATGTTTATTCTAAGTACAAAAATAAAGATGGATTGTATGAGCCTCAAATTGGTAAAAATGGAATAGAACTAAAACAAGAGGAGTAATAAATGGAAGAAAATTATGAAGATTTAATTAAAAAGAAAAAAGAACAACGAAAAGCTTTTATGTCAGATAAAGAAATAGCAGAAGCTGAAAAGTTCCTTTTATGGTATAGAAAAGCTTATGATGATAAACAAAGATTAGGATTAACAAAAAAATGGGAAGATATAAATAACTATTGGGAAGGCGACTTTGATTATGAAAATAGTGACGAAGAAATACCAAATACTAATATAACAAATTCAAATGTGGAAGGAAAAACAGCATTACTTTGTGACCAAACAATAGGAATACAGGTAGATCCAAGAGAACCAGGAGATAGACCTTTTTGTGAACAAGTTAGAATCATAGCAGATTTTATAAAAGAAAGAAATAAAATGTATAGAAAAATTGATATACATGAAAGAAGAGTAGAAATGACAGGTACAGGAATATTTAGAGTGCTTTGGAATTTTGATGAATTAGACGGAAAAGGACTTCCTGTTATTGAGCCGATACATCCATCTAAATTATTTATAGATCCTTCTATAACAGATATATATAAAGTTCAAGAAGCACAATACATAATAGAAGCAAGAACTAAATCTTTATATAGTGCATATATGAAATATGATAAAAAAATTGTAGATGCTATCATTCCTAACTTAGATCCAATACAAAATATTATAGAAGAAAATGAAGAAGAACAATATGTTCATTTACTTGTTTGGAGTAGATATAAAGAAAAAGATACAGTTCTATTAAGACTAGTAGAAATGTCAGGAGATGGAGTAATCCTCAGAGATACAAAGAAAAAACTAGAAGAATATAAAAATAAAAAAGAAAATAAAGAAAAGGATAATGAAGAAGAATTACAAATTTTTCCTAATTCAAAATATCCTTATTTTTTAACTCCAGATATGTATAGAGAAAATACAGTATGGGGGAAAGCAAGTGCAGAGTTGTTACTTCCAATTTCGGATCAAATAGATGAGATAGATGAAAATGTAATGCATAATGCTAATTTAACAGGAAATCCTATGGGATTAATTTCTAACAATTCTGGAATTGATGTAGGAAAAATAACTAATACTCCAGGACAAATGATACCAACAAATGATATTAATGCAATGAGATGGCTTACTCCTCCTAATATGCCTAATTATATACTAGAAAAAAGAAATGAACTTATGAATAATGATAGAATTATTGTAAGTAGATTTTCGGATCAAATGATAGGAAAACAACAAAATGGTATAGATACAGCAACAGAAAGCCTAGCTTTACAAAACAGTGGTAATTCAATGATAGAACATAAAAAAGGATTATTTCAAGAAACTCTATCAGAAGTGTTTGAATATGCAATAGAGTTAGCTTTACTTAATTGGAATACAACTATGTTATTTAGAATAACAGGAAAAAATGGAGAAGAAGATTTTTTATCATTCAATCCAGATATGCTTAATAAAATACCAGTGTTAATTGAATCAGATTCTGATTATATAAAAAATTATAAAGAAAAAAATAAAGATGCTAAGCTAGAAGACTATAAGTATATGCAATCTGATAAAGGGGAGACAAGAAAAATAAAATTTGATTTAACTGTAACGGTAGGAGCAGGACTTCCTAGTAACAGAGCATATAGATATTCAATTGTAAGGCAAGCTTATGCTGATAAGGCGATAAGTAGAAAAGAGTATAGGAAATATTTAGTAAAACAATTAGGATTAAATATACAAGAAGTTCCTGAAAGTATAGAAGAACAAAAAGAATTAGGAATATTTGACGAACAAACAATAAATGATATTCAAGACAATGCAAATATGATGGATACTTTAGGAACAGGACAGAATATCAATATAGAAGGAATAAATGCTAATGGGAATGTAAAAAGATCATTTATGAAAGAAGGAATGTAAAAAATGGAAGATTACAAACTAAAAAATAAAAAGTTGTGTGATTGTGGTTATGAATTTACTATTAAAGATTTAACACAATTAAAACGAATAAACGAATTTATTTATGGAGGAACAGTTAAACATATAAGTTATACTAAATGTCCTAAATGTAAAAAAGAAACTGTTTTATTATTAAAGCAAGATGGACAAACTTATAAAATAATAGATATTGCACAAAAAGACATTAATACTGAAGTACAAAATAAAGAAGAACTACAAAAACAAACAGAAAAAGCCTATATAGACGATAAGATAGAAAATAAGGAGTTTATATGTAATGTATGTAAAAAAGCCTTTAAAAACGGTTCTGGACTAAAGTTACATTTAAGAACTCATCAAGAAGTTTAAAATATTTATTTCTGCTAAAAAGTGGAAAAAATATAAATTAGAGGAGATAACCTGGCAAAAAATCAAAAATAATTAGAGGACAAAACCTGGCTAAAAATGGAAGGGAGAACATCTATGGAAGAACAAGAAGAAGGTATAGACTTGGAAGCAGTTAGCATACCAAATGAAGATGAAAACTTAGATTTATCTATCCAAAATGAAAATGAAAGTGAAGAAAAATCAAATGACAATAAAGAAGAAAATGAAAATCCTACGATAGATAAAGATAAGGAAAATCTAAAAAAAGGAGTTAATTATGAAAGAAAACTAAGGAAAGAAGCTGAAAAGAAAAATAAGGAACTTGAAGAAAAAATTAAAGCCTTAGAAAATAATCAAACTCCTAAGAAAACAACAGCTGATAAACTAATTGAAAATGGAATAGATGAAGGTATTGCTAAATCTATTGCAGAAGCAATAGATTCAAAAGAAGAAAATTCTGAAACAATTCAAATAAAAAAAGAATTACAAGATATGAAATTTAAGTTAGCTCTATCAGAAAAAGCAAAAGACGAAGATTTCTCAGATATACAGGAATATGAGGAAGAAATCAAAACATTAGTTGATAAAGGATTAAATATAGAACAAGCATATTATGCAGCAACTTATAAAAAATCAACTAATACTAAGAGCGAAATAGAAAGAAAAGTTGAAGCTAAAATGCTAAATAATCAAGCTAGAAAAGATATTTTAGGCAATATTAATTCTAGTAATGAAATAGTTAATTCAGAGAAAGAAAAACCAAAAGCAACTGCTAGTGAGATTGCTATGGCTAATTTAGCTGGAATAAAGATTGAAGATTACCTAGCAGCTAAAAATTCTAATTCTATTGCTCAATATAATCAATATGTAAATAAAAAAGCAAAATAAAACTTTATATTATCCACTAAAAATAAAATTTTAGGAGGATAAAAAAATGGCAACAACAGCTGCAATGATGACTAGAGAAAATTTTGCTGAATTATTAACACCAATTCACAAAAAGATTTTCTTTGATTCTTATAATGAAAAACCACTAATTTATAAATCAATATTTAAAACTGATACTATGAATGCAAAGGAACAAACATATCCACATTTAGGAGCATTTGGATTATGGAAGGAAAATGAAGAAGGAAGTAAATTTAATCATGATAAATTTGATGAAGGAGAAAAAGCTTCTTTTAAGGCAAAAAGATTTGATAAAGCCTATGAATTAACTTGGGAATTAGTGCAAGACGATTTATATAATGTAATGAAAGGTATAGGAAATGGAGGTTCTGCTAAAGGTTTAGGAAGAGGATTAAGGGCTACTGAGGAAGAAGAAGCAGCAAAAGTAATAAAAAATGGATTTGAAAATGTTGGCTATGATGGAAAAGCTTTGTTTGCAACAGACCACCCTTTAGCAAATTCAGCAAGTGAATGTTCTAATTTAATTGAGGGAGCTTTAACAGATGAAACATTAAAAGCAGCATTAACACTAATGAGATTACAAAAAGATGAAGCTGGAATATTAATTCAATCTTCAGCTACTCAATTAGTAGTATGTCCTGAATTAGAATTTACGGCTAAGGCTATAGTTAATTCTATCTTACAAAGTGGAACAAACAATAATGATGTTAATACTGTTCCAAATCTAACTGTAAGAGTATGGGATAACTTATCAGATGAAACAAATAAAATCTGGTTCATTCAAGATACTTCTATGGATAACTTGTTATTCTTAAGAAGAGAAAATCCAATATTTGGTTCAGAAAAAATTCAAGATCAAATGGATTATAGAATGTATGGATATACAAGATTTGATGTAGGATATTGTGATTGGAGAGGTTTAGTTGGTTCAAAAGGTATAGCTATATAACTAAATGATGCAATGAAGGGGAGGATTAAAAATAGTTCTCCCCTTATTTTTATAGAAAGGAGAAAAAAATGCCAACTTCATACGAAAAATTAAGTCAAGAACAAAGTAATTTTCAAGGAAAGCCAGATTCTGCTCTTGCAAATGATTCAAATTATTTAGGAGGAATTGCAGCAAAGGATTATGCAACTAAAGATTGGGTAGAAAAATATCATAGTACAGAAAAAAATGACTTAAAGAATTATGTTGATAAACAAGATAAAGCAATACTTGACGCTGCAAAAGAATATACTAATACAGAAATTAGAAATATAAATTTATCAGGAGTTGCAACTACTAATGATTTAAAAAATGTAAAGGAAACATTAAATGAAAAAATAGATAATAGTTCAAAAGATCAAAAAAATTATACTGATAATAAAGTGAGAGAAGTTGTTTCAGATGTTAATGAAAATTTTGAAGATGTAACAAGTTCTATAACAAAAGTTAGTAATGCAGTAGTAGAATTAAAAAAGAGCAACAATGAAAAAATAACTGGCATACAAAATAAAATAACAGATATAGAAAATACTCAAAAGGAATCAGGTACAGATTTATCAGGTATACATAATAAATTAGGTGAAATAGAAAGAGAACAAGATGAACTTTTTCAATCTGTCAGTAGTGGAAAAAGTAAAGTTGCAGGTGCTATTACTGACAAAGGTATTTCGACATCTGCAACAGCCACATTTGATATTATGGCAAATAATATAAGACAGATAAAAACATCAGGAGGCGGAATAGATACTTCAGATGCAACAGCAACGCAAAACACAATATTAAGTGGTTATAGTGCTTATGCTAATGGAAACAAAATTTATGGCAGATATACTCCTCCATCATATCCAAGTATACCAACTTATGGAACAGATACATCAGGAGGAACTGCAACAGAAAGTGATATTTTAGCAGGGAAAACAGCGTATGTTAATGGATTGTTATTAACTGGAACATTAATTAATAATGAGGTAACTGAACAATATGGATTAAGTGAAGATAATTATTATAGTGAACAATTTCAAGGTTATAATGAACGAGAAGAAATAAATGAACAAGGACAGTATAAAATAAATCAAGGGATTTTTGGAATTAGTACAAAATATAATTTTATCATAAATTGGGTCAAATTATATGATAATGATGATACCTTTATTGGAAATTATTTTGAATGTATGAATATATCCTATGGAAAAATTGCTCCATTTCAATTAAATGAAAATGAAACAAAGAAATATAGATATTCATTTGAAGAATTGGGATTAGAACCTGATAAAGATATTACTGCAATAGCTATAGGAAAAGAAGATTTTCCGTTTAATAATACAGGACTTGTTTGTATAAGTCAAAAAATTACAAATGACTATTCAAACTTAAATTCTACAATTCATCTAATCTTATTCTGTGCTTATGGATATGTTGCATTGGGAAGAGATTCATTGCCTTTTATAAGAGATAGAAGTATTTTTGATTTACCATTATGGCATTGGAAGTCAGAAGATTTTGAATTAGGAGCTTTTTATATAGAACCAGCAAATAAAGATGGTGGAGTTTTCGCTATTTTGTCGAGAGATATAATGCAAGATTGGTATGGAACACTAGTAACAACTCTTAGTATACCATCTTTTATAGAAAATACAGTTGAATTAAAGAAATTAAAAAAAATAGATGCTACAATAAAGGGAAACAGATTTTGTAAATTTTCAGATAATGATGAATTTTTGGTAATTAATAACTCAGGTGTTTATGGATGTTTAATAAAAATAGATTTAAGAGACTATTCAGCAGAAAATATTTTTGATTTTCCAAATCAACCTATTATTTTGTTTCCAAACAATGACTATTTATTAATTGATGGATATAGATACAAAATTGATTATTCTAATGTAAGGATTAATTTAATAAAAGATAGTGAAATTCAATTTTTAAATAATAGAAATTTTTGTATTGGAGGAACTGTTAATGAAGGAAAATATATTTATTTTGTTGAAGATAATACTTTAAAAGTTTATAAAGTAGACTGGGATTCTGAAACTGAATGGGATTTAACTCAAGAAATAAAAATAGTACAAAAAAATTTTATTCGTAATTATAATGATGGAATCCTAATATTTGGAGACAGTAAAAAAATATATCGCTTGTCAAAATCAGATGATGTAAATAATATAATAGGTTTAAGATATAAGGGGATATATTTTCACAGAATACTACCTAATGAACTATCAGCAGAAGCATCTGATGTTACAAATGGAAAAATGTTTATAGGAATGTCTGGCTATCCTGAAAGAGGAACAAGAATTTAAAGGAGGAATTTTATATATGAGTGAGATACAAAATAGAGCAAATTTAAGCCAATTAAGGGATATGTTTTTTTATACATTTGGTATAGTACCTTTACAAAATTATGGAGTAATTGGAGATGGAATAACAGATAATAGAACAAAAATACAGAAAGCAATATATGATGCAATCTCAATGAAAGCTAAATATATATTTGTACCTAAAGGAGAGTTTTACTATTACGGAAATTTATTTAAAAAAGATGAAGTAATTTTTGTGGGAAATAATTTAGATGCAAAAATTAATAATGTAGAAATAAGGCAGTTTCCAGATCTGTGGAATGAATCACAAGCATCATCAAGTGCTTTGATCCCTATTGCAGGAATTATAGTTTATGCTTCAAATAATATTCCAGATAATTATTTAGAATGCAAAGGGCAAGCAGTTAATACAACAGATTATCTTGAACTATATAGCAAACTTAATAATATTGAAATAAATGAAGAAACAGAGTTACCAGAAACTTTCAATATTCCGAATTTATCAATAAATGATTATAAGTATATTATAAGAGCAAGATAGAAAGGAGCATATATATGTCTATTGTAAGTAGAACAACTGTAAGACAAGTTTTAGAAGATATAAAAATAAGACTACCTCATTCATACAATCAAGCTAGTCTTTTTTTATGGATTAATGAAACAATGAAAAAAATATATAAAGATTTAGCAATACAAGAACAATACTCATTTTTAACACAAGAAAATGAAAATCTATATCCACTTCCAGAAGATTGTAGTATAGATATGATTAATAGTGTTACTATTTCAGATAAAGCAATGAATAATTTGTATCAAGACAATTGGGGAGATTTTAAAGAATTAAAGTCATATCTACCTAATGAGAATATGATTAAAGAAGGATATTTTGATGGAAGAGAAGGATTGATAGGAATATACCCTACTCCTAAAGAAGTTAAAAAGATTAATATTTATTATATGAAAAAACCAAAAATGGTTACTAATTTAGATGACTATATAGAAATAGATGATAATTATATAGATTTAGTAAAATATAATGTAATGTCAGTTATTGCAATGTCAGGACACAATCCGGATATTGAATTAGCAAATGAATATATTCTTTTATATAACAACTTAGTACAAAAAGCTAATGAAAACAAAAATGAACAACAACAAAGATACCCTGTAATAGTAGATACATATAAACATAGAAGGAGGAGAAGATAAATATGCAAGAAAATACTTATTTGCAAGATATTCATGTTAAAAGTAATAATCAAATTAATTTTCTTTCTGGTGGAATTTCTAATGTATATCCTCCTCAAAACATACAAGATGATGAATGTCAAGATATGTATAATATGTGTTTTGACAATTATCCTGCAATAAGGACAAGAATAGGTAGAACTATGATGAAAAATCCAGGATTAAAAGGGGAAGATATAAAATATTTTGCAGTAGCAGGGATTAAGTATTTGTTTTATATACAAGGAACACAACTTAAAGATATGTTAGGTAGAGTTATTTCAGAGGGAATAACAGGAACAAATTTTAAGCATGTATATTATGCAGATGGAAATAATGAATATTTAGTTTTATATGGAGAAGGAATAAAGCCTACTAGACATAAATTACCACTTTCTCCATTAAATACTCCAGAAATAATGCCACTTCCTAAAGATAGTGATGAACAGGACATAGTTTTTGAATATATGTGTTATCACAAAAATAGAATGATAGCAAGTAAGGGAAATATGTTATATTTTTCGGCATTACAAAATCCTATGGACTGGACTTCGACAGAAAATTCAAGAGAGGATAGAGTAGAAAATTGTAATCAAATAACAGGATTAGTAAGTTTTGATGATAAATTAATTGTATTTAGTGAAGAAAATATGCATTTATATTATGGTTCAAATGTAATAGCAGGAACATCAAATTCATATAGTTGTGTATCATTAGACAATAATATAGGGTGTTATGATCAATGCACAATAAAAGTTCATAATAGTTTGTTATATTGGTTATATGGTCGTTCTATATATGAATATGATGGAAGTTCGATAAGAGATATAACAGAACCTACAAGTAATAATGGATTAACAGGAGGAATAAAAAAGTTTCTTCATGGAATAACTATAAATGAAGCAAAGAATGTGTCTGTAGCTGCATCAGAAAATAAAGTATATTTCTGGTTTAAAGATTATAAATATTTCTTAATTTTTGATCAAAGATTAAGAAAATGGAGTAGAGAATTACAACCATCAAATATAAAAGATGAACTTGATTATATTAGTATTTGTGATAGTTATAACGATTTAAATTTTAGTCAAACACCAAATCCAATATATGCTTTAACTGCAAATGGAACAATATATGAATTGACTGGAGGAAGAAAAGACGGACAAGAATATATACAAACTTATGGACAAGATGAATTTACAGACAGTCAAGATATTGTATATAAGAAAAATATTCCATTCTATATAAAAACTAAGGAATATAAAAATGGAGTATTAAGTAAGAGAAAATCTTTATCGCAAATATGGTTTAACTATGATTTAGAAGGAATAGCCAATTTAAGAATAATAACAGATGATGGAAAAATTAAAGAATTATTAAATATATTGCCAGAAGGTAAGAATAAAACAGAGTGCATATTGATTCCTAATGATATGCAAAATGTTACAAGTTATACTTTTGAAATTTTTGGGGAAGGAGATATGACTATCTATGCAATGGAGAGAATAGATAGGACACATTTAAGATAATGTATTTTAAATTATATAAAACAAAAGAGGACACAATTAAAGAATGGTCAAGACAATTAAATATAATTAATAATGGAAATTATCCATTGTATGAAACAGTTAGTAAGACTCTATCTCATTGGAAAGAAACATTAAATAATAATTTAGGAATGAATACCTTTGAATTAAAGGAAAACGAAGAGTCAACCATTAGTGGTTGGAAAGATAAATTAAATTATATCTATAATAAATAAGAAAGGAGAAATAATATGCCTAATACATTATTGCAAACAAATAGAGTTATTGCAGCAACACCAAATCCACAAAATAATATGGAGCAATTAAATAATCAGGCAAATAATCAAAATCAGTCAGCTATTAATCCAATAACAATACCTATACAGATTCAACCACAAATAGCTACAGATAATCAACAACCAGCTCAAAATCAAATAGCACCAATAAATCAGAATGATCAAGTACAAGTAGCGCCAACTCCACAGCCATATAATAATAATCAAAATAATCAAAATATTCAAACAATAAACCAACCTAATATACAAAATAATAATATAGGAATAAGTGGAATAAAAAAGACTTCTATTGGAACGACGATAGTAACACCAATAAATAATAATATCAATTCTATAGAAGGGCAATATCAAAGTGCATTTTCAGAAACAATGAATGGAATAATATCAAAAATGCTTGAAGCTTCTGTGGATGGATTTACTTATGATCCTAATAATGATGAGTCATTACAATTAGCAACTGAGTATGCACAAAATAGTACTCTACAAGGATTAGCTGGTAATGGTGTATTAAATAGTTCAGCAACAGCTGAAAGAATTGCAAGAATTGTAAGTGAATTAATACCACAATATGAAGAAAAAGCATATAGTAGGTGGATTGATGGTTTAAATAATTTAGCTAATACAGCACAAGTAGTTATGAACTATGATAGTCAGCAATTTGAATATTGGAAAGATGCAAAAGATAGAGAATTTGAGGAAAGACAATTTGAGTTTGAGAAGAGACAAAAAGAGATTGAAAATGCTTGGACTAGAGTAGATGAATTGGGATATGTAGATAATGAAGCAAGTGCAGTATTAGGGGTGGCAGCAGGAACTCCATCTTGGAAAGCTAAAGAAGCAAAAGAACAAAGACAATTTGAACTAGATAAGATGAGAGAACAATATCAATTAGAATATAACAACAATGTAGCAATAGAAAGAATAAGAGCTGAGATAGATGAAGAACAGGCAAGAAAAAATTATGAAAGGCAAAGAGAATTAGCAGCATACGAAAATGAATTAGCGATACAAAGAGATAATAACCAAGTAAATAATGAAAGAGAACTTTATAATTATAAATCTCAAATAGACTCAAAATATTCAAATATATCAAATAATTCTAATAATTCTAATAATAGTAATTATGCAAGATATGATTCAATAATTCAGAATAGATATGCTCCAAAAGATGAAATGACAGGTCAATATACCGTAACTAATGAAAATAGTTATAATGAGTTGATGGATTTTTTAGATGGATTATATGCAAGTGGTGCGATAACTGGATTAGAATATACACAATTCGTTGCTAAATATGGTAAATCACAATATAATTATAAAAATGATAATGAAAGAAGTTCTTATGGTGTATCAAAAAGTTTTTAATATAATAAAAAACAAGGAGAAAAATAAATGATAAGTTCATTAAAAGAAAAAGATGATGAAGAATATAAAAAAAGACTAGAAGAAGCGAGAAAAATAAGGCAATCAATGGGAATAGTAACTAGTAGAGATATAGAAAATGGATATAATGTAAGTGAAAAATCTATTTCTTCAAATATAAGTTTAAATGAAAATAGTGATTATCAAAAAAAATTAGAAGAAGCAAGAAAAATAAGACATTCAATGGGAATAATTACTCCTAGAGAAATTAGTGAATTTGAAAAACAATTTAAAGAATTAAATAGTCAATACGAAAATAATAATATGTCAGTAGTTGAAGATAAAATAGAAGATAATAGTATAACTATGCAACCAATAGAAGAAAATACAACAAACGAAATAAAAGATAATGAAAAAAATATTCAAGTAGAAAATGAAAGTATTATTGATAGACGCAATAAAATGCTTTCAGCAAATTTGAAAGATGAAACAAATTTATTAGAAGAAAATAAAATACAAAATCAATCTGAAGAAATCAAAGAGGAAAATCAAGAAAAAAATACTAACATATTTCAAGATATAGGAGGCTTTTTTAAGGCTCTTTTTTCTGGTGCAAAAGTTTCATCTATGCAAGCAGCACATTCTTTAGAAGTTATGAATGAACAAGTACCACAAATAGAAGAACAAATAGATAGAAGCTATATAACGAGTCAAAAAGCACAAGCAGTTTTAAATAAGAATAAATTAAATGAGTTAGACGCAATAAATTCTTCAGAAAATTCAGAAACAAATCTTATAAAAAAATATATAGAAGAAAAAATTAAAGAAGAAAATCAAGAAATACAACAAAATGCTAATAAAATGTCTAATGATTTTTCAAAAAAAATAGCTGGAGATATTTTACCTTCTGTTGGGCAAATGGGATTAGCTAGAATTTTAGACATTGCTGTTCCTAGTTTAGGAATGTCTTATATGTATACTAGTGCAATGGGAAGTTACTATGATGAAGGGATACAAAGAGGAATGACAGAAAAACAAGCTACTACATTTGCAACTACAATGGCAGGATTTGAAGCATTGACAGAAGAACTCACATTTTCAAATTTTGGAAAAGCAGAAAAAGGAATAGCAAAATTATTTGAAAAAGAAACGGTAAAAGATGTTACAAAAAGAGAAAGTACAAATTTAATAAAAGATGTATTTAAAGATTATGGAATAGGTATAGCAGAAAACTTTGCACAAGAAGCAGTAATAGAACCATTACAAGAGATTACATCTCAAGTTGTAAGTGGTAGTTCAAATTGGAAAGATATGGGACAGAGAATGCTTAAATCAGGAATAGATGGAGGAATAGTAGCAGCTTTAACTGGAGGTGCAGATTTAGGAATTACATCTTGCATAAATGTAGTAGAAAAATTACAAAGAGGAGAAAAATTAACTAATAGAGAATATAAAAATGCAATACAAGATTTATGTAATAATCCTAACATTGACATTGAAGAAACAATTAAAGATAGTATACTTTATCAAATAAAAAATAGTGAATTAAGAGACTATTATAAAGTTAATACAAATTCAGAAGGAAATATAGAACAAATTCAAGAAGTATTAGGAAAACCAATAGAAAATATTAATAGAAATTTAAATGTTGAGCCAATAATAATAAGAAATACAGAACAAAATACTTTTAATATAATAGATAAAGACACAGGATTATTACTAGATTCAAGTCCTTATGAAACATTAGAAGAAGCAGAAAATGGTTTCTATAAAAAAATATATAATTTGGATAATGCTACAATAAAAAAAATAAATAACAAATTAATTGAAAATAAAGTTGCAGTTAGTAAATTTATGACAGAGGTAGCAGAGGATATAGCAAACAATTATCAAAATATACAAAATAATAATATAAATAATTCTAATAATGAAAGTAATATATCAAATATAAATAGTCAAAATAATACAATAACACAGAACTCAGAAGAGAGTTCTTTTTCTATGAAAATAAATAATAATAATCAATTAAAAGAAAAACAGTTAGAGATAATAAAAAATAGCAATCCTATGCAAGATGATATACATACAGGAATAAGAAGTGTTGAAGATATAAAAACATTTCAAGAAGCTTTACAAGATAAAGAGTGGAGCGAATATGAAGAGTTTGATCCAGATTATACTATGGAAATGGCAAAAGAAGCGATTGATAAAGGAAAAATAACAGTATATAGTTCTTATCCAATAGAACAAGGAGCTTTTGTAACACCTTCAAGGATGGAAGCCGAAAGTTATTCAGGAGATGGACAAATATATTCACAAGAAATGGATTTAAAAGATATTGCTTGGATAGACCCAACACAAGGACAAGTTGCAATAAATAATAATAAGTTAAGTAAACAAGTTGACATAAGTTCAAATAGAGTTTATAATAAAATTAGTGATAAAGAAAAATCTCAAATAAAAAGCGAAGTTATGACTTGGAGAAAAAATAGTTCTGATGGAATAAATTTTATAGATTTAAGTAAAGATGGATATTTTTCATATTCTTATATGAAAAAAGGAGATGATATACAAGTTTTACAGAAATTTATTGGAGATGAAGATTTTATAAAAGAAGCAAGGGAGGTAGTTTTAAATGAAACTTACTCAGAATCACAAGGACTTAATCAATATCTTAAAAATGTTAGGAGTAGACTCAAAAACAATACTAGCAATAATGCCAGCAGTTCAAGAAGACAAAAAAGCTCAAACAGTATTGGAAAAAATATTACAGATGGAAGACAACAACGAAGAAATAACAACACAGAAAATATATCAAGAAATAATAAAATTATAAAAGATGAACCTGAAAAAACTAATAATATAGAGTATAATAGTAAAGGAATAAGATTAAATAAAACAGAATATGCAAATGTTATAAGTCTAATAAATACAAATAAGCCAAACTTACGAGGTACACAAACAATAAGTTCAAGTGATTATTTTTATATGTACGAAAGTGATAGTTTTGACAATAATAAAGTTATTATAAAAATAAAAATAGATGGTAATGAAGATTTAATAAATGCAATAAGGAGGGGTATTGAAGATGGAACTATCGATAGCACAGAAAAAGCTATTAGAAGTCTTGAAGAGTATGCAAGACATGGACGAAGACTTGATAATAGTGATAATGATATTAGTCAAAGAACCACAAAAAACAGAAAAATTAATAGATTATATATTAGAGATGTGGAAAATGGAAAAGAAACTAGACAAGGACAAAATAGCAAACAAAGCAATAGAGATAAGCCAGGAATAGAGAACTCAAATCAGAGTTCTTTTTCTATGCAAGAAAATAATGACAATGTTAGATCAATGAAACAAAAACAAGAAACAGATAATCAAGGAAGAAAATTATCAAAAGAGCAACAAGAATTTTTTAAAGATAGTAAAGTTAGAGATAAAAACGGAAATTTAAAAGTAGTATATCATGGTACTAAAAATGGTAATTTTACAGTTTTTGATGTAAACAAAATTGGAACAGGAGCAACATCATTTTCTTCTAATGGAAGCGGTTTTTATTTTACTGAAAATAAAGAAATTGCTAAAAATTATGCTGGAACAATAGAAGGAAATAAAAAGACAAATGAATTACTTGGATTGAAAAATACTTCAGTAAATCCTCAAGTATATGAAACATATATAAATATAACAAATCCTTTTGTTGTAATTGATAATACAAATCAAAAAGTTAATTACATATTAAAAGAATTTAGTAAAGAAGTAAAAAAAGATGATGTTTATAATCCAGAAGATTATCAAAGATATAAAAATTTAGTAGGTGCAGATATTTTAAGTAATGTTATACAAAATAAAGGAAAAGAATTTACAGAATTTATAAAAAGGAAGGGATTTGATGGCATACAGTATAGTGCTTATAATTATGAGAATAACAGTATTATTAATAATTATATAGTATTTAGTCCTAATCAAATAAAAAATGTAGATAACATATCTCCAACATCTAATGAAGACATACGTTATATGAAGAAAAGTAATACAACTAAAAAAGAAATAAAAGTAGATCCATCAATACAAAAAGAATTACACAATAGAATACAAAATTCTTTATTAAGTAATAACTCAAGGAAAAATACATTTTTAGGAAAAGTAACAGAAAAAGTTGTACATAAAGTAAAACAATTATATGGAATAGATATTTCGGGAAGAAATCATATTATTTCTGATTATGATATTAGACACATAATAAAGCAACATGGAAATCCTATAACAGAAAAAGCAAAGGGACAAATAGCAGTAACTACTAAAGATATAGAAAAAATTCCTGATATAATTATTAATTATGATAAAATTGAAAAAGGCACTCCAAATACAGATTCTTTTACTAAAAAAATTAATAATACTATAAGATATATAAAAGAATATGACAATAATACTACATATTTAGTAGAAGTAATACCAAGTGATAACAATAAGCTAAATATAAAAACAATGTGGAAAAAACCTGTTACTTTAACTAATAGTCAAAAGACTCCTAGTTCAACGTCCAAGACGAGAGGTAACTTGAGTTCTTCCACATTAAAGAATAACTCTAGTAGGGTAAGTCATGACAATAATAAAGTCCTTCCTTATACGCCCAAAGCGGAACCTACATCAAGTTATTCTTATGATAGTATATCACAAAATATGGAAAATGTCAAAGAAAACAAAATCCCAGAAGTAAAAACAAATGCAGAAAGAGGAGAATCATATATAGAACAAGAAATACAAAAATTAGAAAAGACAGGACAATGGGATGATACTATACCTGTAACTAAATTAAGAGATATAAACAATGTGATTGAAGATTATTTAGGATTAGGAATAAAAAAAGGAAGATTTAGAGAAAGAGCTTTTGGAATTTATAAAGGTAAAAGAGATGTCATAAGAGTAAAAGAATTTAAAGATATAGACACCATATTACATGAAACTGGTCATGCCTTAGATATAGGCAACAGAATAAAGATAGACAAAGAAAATATTGCAGGAGAATTAATCAATGCCATTGATAGACGTGGTGGATATGAAGATGCGCAAAGAGAAATTAAATTAGAAGAAGGTTTTGCAGAAGTAATTAGAGAATATGGCATTGTACCTGAAAGAGCAAGAGCAGATGCTCCACAAACAATAGCTATATTAGAAGAAATGAGAAAACAAGATAAAGACTTTGACAACTTTATAAATAAGGTACAGACTTTAAGTTATAATTATATTCATCAAAATCCACAAAATAGAGTTCAAAGCAATATATCTATTGGAGAACAAACAGATAAAAAGAAATGGGATAAAGATAGTATTAGACAAGCAGTTGCAAAGACAATATGGGATAAAGATTATGTAATAAAAGATGTAGTTAATAATTATTTGAAAAAAGATGGAACAAAATTAAATGCAAGTGAAAATGCATATTTATTGACTAGATTATCAAGTGGTATAGGAAATAAAGTTACAAGTATGCTTGCTGACGGGTACATTGATGAAAATGGAAATAGATTATTTCCAGGGCTAAATAAGTTAGGAGAAATATTAGATAATGATCCACAGAGATTTAATGATTTAAGAGACTATCTTGTGGCAAAAAGCGATTTAGACTATAAGTCAAAATCTAAAAAAACTGGAATAAGAACAACAGATAGTTTAAATACAATAAATAAATTTAAAAATGATACACAAATACAAGAAGCTGCACAAATTGTATATGATACTTTAGATGGAGTACTACAATATGCTGTTAATAACAATTTTATATCAGAAGAAACGGCAGAAAAGTTTAGAAAAAGCAATGCTTTTTATGTTCCAATGCAGAGAGTTTTAGAAAATGATAGAGGAAATAATGTTGGCAGGAGAGGAGCAGTTCAAGAAGCATTTAAGAAAAGAAAAGGTAGCGAATTAGATATAAAAGA
Source organism: uncultured Clostridia bacterium (assembly GCA_947588945.1). Lineage (GTDB taxonomy): Bacteria > Bacillota > Clostridia > TANB77 > CAG-508 > CAG-793. The sequence goes on along the minus strand of CANPZY010000022.1, from coordinate 6,580 downwards.
CCCTCTTGAAAATATAGTAGCTAATTCAGCAAACATAATACAACAAGTTGAAAATAATAATGTATTAAAAGCTTTGTATAAGCAAGGAGAATCAGTTGGCTTAACTGGAGCAGTATATGATAAAATAGCAACTCCTATGACAAAAATAAGTACACAACAATTATCAATATGGGAAAAAGAATTATCTAAACAAGGTGTAGACACATCTAATTTGGATTTAGAAAAAGCCATAGATATGTTTGCTCCAAATAATAGAATTAACACAAACGATAAAATAGCAAACTTTATAGACGATGATGGCAATAGAATATATTTGCAATTTAATGATAAAGAGGTATTTAATGCTTTAATGGGAATAGATAGTAAAATGGTAAGTACATTATTAAATATATCTAGTAAACTCAATATGCCTTTAAGATATGGTGCTACAATGGCAAACGTAGGATTTGCAATTCCTAATATGATTTCTGATACGATACAAGCAACAATATATTCAGAAGCTGGATTTGTTCCAATAGTAGATAATGCAATTGGAGTATTAGATGTTTTAGCAGCAACGAATGAAAATGTAAATAAGTTTATGCAAAAAGTTGCTCCAGAGTATGCACAAAGAATTAATAATATTTATAAATTGTATCAACAGTCAGGAGCAAGCAGTTCTACAAGACTTTCTCAATATAGAAAGTCAAGCCAAGAATTAATGCCAGATATTTATGGAACCAAAAGTAAAAGTCTAGGAATAGATGAAAAATTTAAACCTTTAAAAAGATTATTAGATATAATGACCTACATTTCAGAATTATCAGAGCAGTCAGATAGATTAAGAGTATTTGAAAGAAATTATGATTTTTATAAAAAGCAAGGTAATACTGAAATGGATTCAAGAATTATGGCAGCAATAGAATCAAGAGATGCTACACAAGACTTTGGGAGAATGGGAACATTAACAAGTGAAATAAATAAAGTTATACCTTTCTCTGCTGCTAGAATGGGAAGTCTATTAACATTTTCAGAAAAAATTAAAGCAAATCCTAAAAAGGTTAGCTTTAGAATAGCAATGCTTGCAACTTTGGCTATGGCAATAAAAGGTTTAGGATATGATGATAAAGAAATTGAAGAACTTAATCAAAGAAAAAAAGATGATAATTTTGTTATTAAAGTTGGAGATACAATAATGACTTTTAAGAAACCTCAAGGAATATTGCGTAGTATTGTAAATTTAACAGAATATATACAAGATTTAGTTACGGGACATATTGAAAGTGGAAAAGAAGGAGAAAGATTAGGAGAATGGCTTTCAAATGCAATAATGGATAATATGCCCGCAGATGAAATTTCAGGGTTAATTCCAAATGCAATAGCACCAGTTATAGAAAATGCTATAAATAAAGATCTTTATTATAATACAGAAATAGTAAAAAGTTATGATGAAGATTTACCAAATTATATGCAATACTATGAATATAATTCACAACTTGCAATTTGGCTTGGTAAGATATTTAATTATTCTCCCGCTAAAATAGACAATTTAATTAGTGGATATTTCGGAGGTTTAGGAACACAGGTAACAAATGTAATAGATTGGGTATCAGGAAAACTAGGATTAAGTGCAGAAGAGCCTAATATGGGAGCAGAAGAAAATGCTGTAGGAAAGAGATTTGTTGTTAATGTAAATAATAATTCACAAAGTATTGATGATGTATATAATCTAAGAAATGAACTAACAAAAAAACAAAATGGCGGAACAATAACCGAAGAGGAAACACAACAATTAGAAAAGATAAAAAATGCTATTTCAAAAATATCAGGAATAAATAAACAAATAAAAGCAATAAAACAAGATTTAACAATGTCTGCTAATGCAAAAGCAGATGCTATTAGACCTTTACAAGAACAAAAAACAGATACAGCAAGAGATGCTTTAGGAAAAGAATTAATACATCAAGAAAATAAAGAGAAGATAGAAGCTTCTATTTTTTATCCATCTCAAAATATTTTAAGTTTGAATGGAAATAAATTAGAATTAACAGAAGAAATGAAAAAAGAATATGAGAATATAGCATATAGTCAATATAAAAAATATAAAAAGCAAGGAATCTATAGTCAAGAATATTTAGAAAAATTAGAAAGTAAATGTAAAGAATATGCTAAAAAGACACTAATGCAAAAATATAAAGGCAAATTAGTAAAAACAAAATAAATTTTATATTCCCATCAAAATATAAATTAAAGGAGGAAATATATGTTAAAAGGTTTTACAGAAAAAAAAGAACTAAAAAATGTAACAGTGACACCTAAAGGAGCGATTCTTGTTTCTTTAAATGGTTCTGATAAAGAAGAAGGAAGTGCAGATATTCCAATTACAGATAATTCAACAACAATATTATCTACAGTGATAATTGTATCAACAACAGATACAGAAATACCATTAAATAAAAAAATAAAATCTATTATGATAGCAAATTGTTCAGATGAACAGACAGTAATTATTAATGCAGGGAAAGAGGATTTACAAGTGGCAGCTAATGTGGCTGTAGAATTACCATTAAATTATGATGTTAAAACATTAAATATTAGAGCAACAGGAGAAGATGTTAAAGTACAAATTTGTATAAAAGGAGAAGCTTAGTTATGGGAATTAGTTTTATTAATGGCGGAAAAAAAAGCACAAAAGATGCCACAGCAAAAGAAGATGAAATTATCTTTGGAAAAACAGCTTATATTTCAACAGGAAAAGTTATTGGAAAAATGCTAGATAATGGGGAATTAAATTATACGCCAAAAGAAGAAGAACAAATTATTCCTAAAGGATATACTTCTGGAGGAATTATAAATGCTATAGATATAACTTCTTTAGAAGAATATAAAGAATGTTTTAATATTGTACAACAAATATCAGGTTTTACAGATATTTTTGAAAAGCTAGAATATATTCAAACAACAGGTACTCAGTTTATTGATACCAAAGTTAAAATATCTTCAGATTTAAAGATTGATATGAGTTTTTTATGTGAAAATAACAATGAATCATATCAAACAGTAATAGGAGGAAGGGTTAATTCTGGATATAAAGGTTTAGCTTTTGATATTAATAATTCAGGAAATTTTTGTTTTAATTATAATGGAGAGATAAAAGAAGCGAGAAAATTTGATGTATGGAATAAAAAACTGAATTTAAATATAAATAAAAATATTTTAACAATATCAGATTTAGAAAATAATATACAAACGTTAAGTGCTTCACCAGAAATTTGGAATAAAGATTTTAATATTTATATAAGTGGATTAAATAATAATGGTCAATTTATTTGTTCGACTAATTTAAAAATATATTATTGTAAAATTTATCAAGAAGAAAATTTAATTAGAGATTTTATTCCTATAAAAAATAATTTAACAAAAGAAATAGGTTTGTTAGATTCAGTGTCTAATGTCTTTTATGGAAATGCAGGAAGTGGATATATAATTGGAAAAGAATTATAAAATAAAAACATATAAAATTAGGAGGAAAAAATGTCAGAATTGAAAGAAAGATTAGAATATATATTAGAAGAAAAAAAGAATAAAATTATTCCAAATAATATATTAAAAGGGATAAATATCTTTGATATTGAAGGAAATCTCGATTTTACATTATTTAATGATTATGAGCAATGTCTAAATACAAGTAAAAAAATAATAGGCAATTTGCCACAGTATACTCAATTAGAATATATTGAAAGTGACGGAAATCAATTTATACAAACTGAAGATATAATTACAGATGATGATAAAGTAATTATTACTGTGAGCAATATAAAAAAAAGTGATGCTCCTATTCTATCTGCAACTTCAGATTGGTCAACACAAAGATTTTTGCTAACAAACTACAATAATGGAATTAATTGGTTTTATGGCAATGACACATTATATATTACAAATGTTTTAGAAAAACATACTATAGAAGTTTATAGGGGAAATCTAAAAGTAGATGAAGTTACAGTTTCAAATGATGAAAAAAATAGAAATGTAGCTAATAAAACATATTTGAAATTGTTTGGACAAACTGAAAAAAGTAGATTACAATCAATGAGACTTTATGATCTTAAATTATATAGAAATGATGAATTGATTTCTCATTTAATTCCATGTAAAAATAATTTTTCTGGGGAAATAGGTGTATTGGATATTGTAAAAAATATAGAATATAACAATAAATTAAATAAACCATTTATTGCAGGCTCAGAAATTGATTATATTAATGATATATAAAAAGGAGGGAACTAAGTTTTTATGACTGATTTAGAAAATAATTTAAATATTATTTTAAGAGAAAAAGAATTTAAATTACTACCACAAAACATAAAAAAAGGAATAAACATATTTGGTATAAAAGGGGAGTTCGATATCTTTAATTCAGCAGAATATCAAAAGTATATTAGATATGCAAAAGTTATATTAGGTCAAAATAATATTTTAGAAAAATTAGAATATATAGAGAGTACAGGGAGTCAATTTATTAATCTAAAAATACCAGGAAATTCAATATATGGAATGGAATTTGTTTGGAGACCTATTAGTATTAATGCTGATTATCAAACATATATTGGTGGTGCAAGAGATGATTTTACATTAGGTGCAAATAAAAGTGATATAACCAATTCATTTTTAAGATATAGAACAAAAGAAATATATGGAGCAGGTAAAGGAGCAGTATTATCTACAACCGAAAAAAATACTTTAATTATAAATAGAGAAGGAATAAAGTTAAATAATGTATCATATTCAGGAATAACATTAGAACCAATATCAGATAATAGTGCAAATATATATATATGTAGTGATAATGCCGGAGATAGAAATGCTAATATGGCATTTTATGAACTTAAATTATTAGGACAAGATGATGAAATTTTATATAATTTTATACCTTGTATTAATTTTATTGAAAATAGAATAGGAATATATGATTTAGTCAATAAAAATTTTATAGGAAATAGTGGAACAGGAGAATTTAAATATTATCCTAATAATTATAGTTTAGAAGATCAAGAAACAACATTAGAATCATTATTAGAAAATATATTAAAAGAAAAAAATGAAAAATTATTACCAGAAAATATAAAAAATGGTATCTCAATATTGGGGATAACAGGAGTGTATACGGGCGAAGAAATATAAAATGTAGGAGGGAAGAATGATAGAAGATTTAAGTAATATACAAGTAATAATAACCTTGATAACATCAATGTCTGCTTTACTGGGAATATTTGCGGGTATTATAAATAAGATGTTAGACAAAAAATTAAAAGGATTATATCATGATAATCGTAGACAATATAGATATATGATAGTAGATTTCGCGGGAGATTTACATAATGGAATAAAAAAAACAAGGGAAGAATTTCAATCAATATTAGATATTTTTGGAAGATATGAATATTTAGTAGAGAAATTAAATGTAAAAAATCATTATGCAGATAGTGAAATTATATATATAAAGAAAAAATATGGAGAATTAAAATAGAAAAGGAGGAAAAGATTATGAAACAGGCTTGGAATGATTTAAAAAGTTTTGTAACAGTTATGTTCACATTAACAATAGTTATCTTAGTAATTATAGCTGCTATAAAATCAGAAAGTATGTTTGAATTAGTATTTGTATTGTTTACTAATATGGCTACAGCAGTATTCACATATTATTTTACTAGAAAAGAAAAAAATGAAAAAGAAGAACTTGAATAATAAATTATTTTTCCCCACTAAAAAAGGAGGAATTTTTTATGTTAGTAATGACAATGAAAAGATTACAAATGAATTTGGTATTTTTAGGATATGATACAGGCGGAATTGACGGAAAAAAAGGAGTAAAAACAAAAAAAGCAATAAGGGATTATAGAATATCAAGAGGTTTAGGAGATAGTGAGATAGCAGATCAAAAAATGATAGATTGTATAAGAGCAGAAATAATTGAAATACAGAAGAAAATAGGAGCTAATCCAGATGGAGTAGCAGGAAATGAAACTATTGCAAAAAAAGAAGAATATGATAAAAAAGTAAAAAACTATGGTTGGGATAATGTAAAACATTTTAAAAAATCGGAATTTAATTGTAAATGTGGTTGTGGATTAAATAATATGAATTTAAATGTAGTACAAATTGCAGATCAAATTAGAGACTATTTTGGAAAACCTTGTATTGTAAATAGTGGCTCAAGATGTTCTAAACATAATAAATCTGTTGGAGGTGTTTCTAATTCAAGACATTTGTCAGGAAAAGCAATAGATATATATATTCAAGGTATATCAGGAAATACATTATTATCTTATACAAAGCAATTAGTAAACCAAGGAAAATTAAGGTATACTTATTTAATATCAAATAGTAATGCAGTACATATTGATATTTTGTAAAATTATTTATAAATTTTATGTAGTTGTAGTGTAGCAGTAAATTTAATTTTTATTAAATTTTATTAATTTTTTTTAATGTAAAATAAATTTATAAATAATTAAAAAATGTTGATATTAAAGAAAAAAGCATATTTTTCTATAATATAAGAAAATATAGAAATTTGTATTATTCCATCTCTGCCCACCAT
>CANPZY010000021.1 GCA_947588945.1 uncultured Clostridia bacterium | reverse complement strand
TTTCTCCATTCTTGCACTAAAAAAGTGCATAAATTTTATTATTGTTTTAAAATTTACACACTTTATAATACACCATCTTACAAAACCTTTATACCTTTTTTGTGAATTTAAAGCGATTTTTTGAAAACTAGTATTTATCTGTAAAAAGTAAAAATAGGAGATGTTGATAAATATGTATATTTATGGTATTATTATATATATTAATAAAAAATTAGAAAAAGAGTTTGAAAGAAAAATTTATAAAAACAACACCTAAAAGGAATGAATTTTTAATGAAAAATATTTATTTAATAATAACATATACTGGAACAATTCCAGCAAAATTAATAAAATTATATACAAAAAATGAATATTCTCATATATCTATATCGCTAGATAAAGAATTAAAGGAAATGTATAGTTTTGCTAGACTTAATCCATATAATTTTTTGAACGCCCGGAATGTTACATGAGTATATAGATAAAGGTACATTTAAGAGATTCTGTAATACTATTTGCATAATTTACTCTTACGAAGTAACTAATGAACAATATGAGATTATAAAGAAAAAGATTTATGAAATGTATGAAAACAGAAAAGAATATAAATATGATATTTTAGGATTATTAATAGCAGGTTTAAATATTAAAATTTCAAGAGAAAATTATTTTTATTGTACTAAATTTGTAAAGTATTTATTTAAAGAAGCAAACATAAATGTTGATTTACCAGAAATACCTAGAACTTCAGATTTTCAAAAAATATCTGGTTTAAAAAAAGTTTACAATGGATATCTTAGAGATTATAAAGTCAAAACTGATAATTAAAACAATATATAAAAATTGATCTAATAAAATAGCAATAAGGGGACAAATTATATATATGAATAAAAAAAGTAAAATGGTGAAAATAGGATTATTAATATTGGTAATATTAATATTAGTAGCAATTATAATATATATATATCCAACTATGAAAAATTTATCTTCTTCTGAAGGAAAAATAGAATTAAAAGAAAAGATTGAAAGTTTAGGAGTTTTAGGAATAGTAGTTCTATTTGCATTACAAGTTGCACAGATTTTTTTGTTTATAATTCCAGGAGAGCCCATAGAAATACTTGCTGGAATGTGTTATGGAAGTATAGGTGGATGTGTATTTATAATGTTATCATCTGCAATTATTTCTGCAATAATATTTATATTAGTAAGAAAATATGGAAGAAAATTCATATATAGTTTCTGTAAAAAAGAAAAAATTGAAAAATTTGAAAATAGTAAATTGTTTAAAAATGAAAGAAGAATTGAAATTATTATTTTAATATTATTTTTATTACCTGGTACACCTAAAGATTTATTAGTATATATTGGAGCACTCTTGCCAATACCAGCGATGAAATTTATTGTAATATCTACTATATCAAGAATTCCATCAATAATATCATCTACAATTGTTGGTGCAAACATTATGAACGGAAATTGGAAGATAAGCATATTAATATATGCAGTAGTTTTTATTTTAGTATGCATAATTATTTGCATAATAAATAGATTTGATAAGACAAAATCGACAAAAGATGTAATAGATACCTTGAAAGCCACGAAAAAAACAAGGGATTTGACAGATTAAAAAAAAATAAAATTTTTTTCGACAAATTTGCAAATTTTCCTTGATTTACCATTTATCTTATGTTATAATAAAAATGGATTTGAATTATAGAAATATTGGAGGTATATAATTATGAAAGCGACAGGAGTAATAAGAAAGATTGATGGATTAGGAAGAATAGTTATTCCAATGGAGATTAGAAACAAATTAGATATTTCTGAAAATGATCCATTAGAAATCCATGTTGAAGGTTCAAATATTTCAATAAAGAAATATGAACCAGATTGCACATTCTGTGGTAGTTCAAAAAATGTAGTAGAATACAAAAATAAAATCGTTTGTGAAAAATGTTTACAAGAATTAAAAAAAATGTAACTTTGTTTTAAATTAGAAAAAGACCTAGAAAGTTTATATTTCTGGGTTTTTTTCTAATTTGTTTTATAAAAAGTAATACTTATATGAATAAAAATGCAAAAAAGTAAAAAAATAGAAATATGAAAAATAATATACAATTGAGAATAAAAAATAATTTCATAATAATATTAATAGCATTATTGATATTGCATTTAATAATGTTTATTAAGCCAATAAATATTTCAAATTCAGATTCATATAGATATGAGTATAATTCAAGTAAAATGTTTTACCTAGGATATAAAGAAAGAATAGATATAATAAAAAATGCCCATCCAAATTGGAAATTTATAATTATGGAAACAGGTTTAGATTGGAATGATGTAATAGAAAATGAATATACAGGTCACTTTGATACTCCTAAAAATTTAATACAAGGTAAATCAGGAGGGTGGATTTGTTCAATATGTGGTTCAAGAGTATATGATACTGGTGAATGGATGTGCGCATCAGAACAAGCAATAAGATATTATATGGATCCAAGAAACTGGCTTGTAGACAGCCCATATTTATTCCAGTTCTTGCAAACTGATTATATGGAAACATTAGATGAAGATATATATGCATCTTTAAATGGAACTTTTTTATATTCACGAGAAATTGCAAGTGTAATAAATAAAGTTTGCAAAGAAAAAAATGCAAGTCCATATTTTATCATTGCAAGAATTTTGCAAGAACAAGGGACAGCAGGTGGCAGAACATATAAAATGCAAGGTACTGATGGAAAATACTATTATAATTTATTTAATATAGGAGCAACAGGAAACACCGCTGATGAAGTATATGGTAATGCATTAGAAAAAGCTAAAAGTGAAGGTTGGACAAGTTTAGAAAGTTGTTTAAATGGAGGAATATCATTTCTTCTTTCATCATATATCAGTTATAAGCAAAATACACTTTATTTAAATAAGTTTGATGTGGAAACTTATATGGGTACTTATGTAAAGCAATATATGCAAAATATTGAAGCACCAAAAAATGAAGCAATTTCAATGTATAACAAAATGAAAAATGCAAATTTATTAAATAAAAGTTTAACATTTGTAATTCCAGTATATGAGAATATGCCAGAACTTACAAGTATATCACCAGATTCTACAGGGGAAATTGCTCCTAAAAATATAAGAGTTAAAGAAGGTCATTATGGAATAACTGTAAGAGCAGGAAGAAGTACAACAAGCTCTCAAATAGGAAGAATTAATGATAGTAGTGAAATAATTTTATCTGTTGAAAGATATTCAGATGGATGGCATAAGATTATACTAGAAAGTGGATTAATAGGATATGTAAAATTTAATAGTGATTATTTAGAAGAGATAGCGGATGTTACAAATTGCTATGAAACAAAGATTGTAAAAAATAATGGAACTATTTTAAGGGCAGGTCCAGGATTAGAGTTTGCAGAAATAACGAATTTAAAAGCAGGAGATGAGATAATTAGAATAGATAATACAGGGAGATATAATTTTGGAGGCAACATTTGGGATAGAATAATTCTAAAAGATGGACGTCAGGGATTTTTGATAAGAGATTCACTTGAAGATAGAAATGTTAATGTAAAAAATGAAATAAAAGAGGAAAATGTTACAAATGAACAACAAAATGCAATAGATAGTGAAGCAAATAATATTTTTGAAAATAATAATTCTGTAGAAGAAAATGAAAATTTAAATGAGACAAACGAGAATAATGAAATTGAAAATAATGATGTAAACGAAACAGTGAATGAAAACATAACAGAAGAAAATGAAAACCAAAATAATACGGAGAACAATGAAAAGCAAGATAATAAAGTAAATAATGAAAGTACAAATGAAACAGAAAATAATAATCAAATAGAAGATAATAATGTAAATATAGGCGAGAATAATGAGCAAAGTCAGAATAACAATGAAGTAATAGAAGATGATACGAAGGGTGAAGATGAAAGAAAATATCTAGTAATTGGGCCAGATAAAAATGCAGAAGACTTAAATGGTATAGTAACAAAAAATGGAGTTGAAACCAAAGAAGCAGGAACGGGTTATAAGATATTTATAGATGGAAAAGAATATATAATAGTAAAAAGAGGAGATGCAAATGGTGATGGATATGTTAAGGCAAATGATTATTTAATAATAAAAGATTATATTATTGGAAAGAATAAAAATTTAAAAGATGAATATTTACAGGCAGGAGATGTAACAAATGATAAGTCTGTAAAAGCAAACGATTATCTAAAAATAAAAGATCATATTATGTATGGGGTGGAAATTTAAATGAAAAAGATTATTTATAAAATTTTAATAATTTGTATATTTTTATTAACAGTTATGAACTTAATAAAAATAGGTGAAAATATTTCAAAAGCAGCAACATATAGTTTTAATTTTACTGGACCGACTAACGCAAGTGCTGGAGATACTTTAACATTTACTATAACAGGAAATGGTTTAACAGGAAATGTAAAATTAAGTGGGAGTAATGTCAATTTAAGTGACAGCCAAATATGGGTTGAAAAAAATAGCGTAACTTTTACTGCTAAAATTACTAAATTTCCAGCAACAGTTATTGCAACTCCCGTTGAATTAACTGATAATGATTATAATATAGTATCAATACCGCCAAAGACAATAACGATTTCTGAAAAAAAGACGGAAACTCCACCAATTTCAAATAATAATCAAAACTTTAATCAAGGTTCAACGGGAAATAATAATCAAAGTGCTAACCAAGGTCAATCTGGAAGTAATAATCAAGATCAATCAGGAAACAGTAATCAAGGACATAGTAGTAATGTAGAACAAAATTCAAATCAAGGAAATAATAATAATTCAAACAATTCTAGTGGAAAAGTAAATAGTCAAGGAAACTCAAATGAGGGGCATTTAAATGAACAAGGAAATATAAAATCAAGCAATAATTATTTAAAAAGTTTAGAAGTAAATATTGGAACATTAAGCCCAGAATTTTATAGGGAAAATTATGAATATACAATTGATAATATAATTGAAGATGAAATTCAAGTAATAGCTGAAGCTGAAGATGAAAAAGCAATAGTAAATGGTATAGGTACAATAGCACTAATCGGTGGAGAAAATAGAATAAATATAGAAGTTATTGCAGAAAATGAACAAGCAAGAACATATACAATTATTGTAAATAAATTAGAGGAAATTATAGATTCTGATCTAAGATTAACTAATTTGGAAATACAAACAATAAATGAAGAAAACCAGTTTGAAAAAGTAGATATAGGTTTTGATAAAAATATATTAGAGTATGAAATAACAGTTGAAGATAATGTTACTGATTTAAGTGTACAGCCAACTGTTGATAAAGAAGGTGTAATTGTTGAGACTAAAGGTGATAAGAATTTAAAAGAAGGATTGAATGTTGTTACAATAACTTTAAATAATCAAAACAATGAAAATAATATGATTAATATAGATAATAATAATATTAACGAAAATAATCAGGAAGATAATAATAATGTTAATATAAATGGTAATGTAAAAGAACAAACAACATATGTAATTAAGGTTAATAGAAAGGCGAAGCTAATTACAGAGATTTCATCTAATGGAGTAGAAAATAATAAGTTTGTAGCAGGGATAATATTGGTTACTTTAATCGTAGGACTATTTATTGCGACTTTTGTAGCACATAAAAAAAGAAATAAAGTAAAAGTAAAAACCAAAAAGTATAAAAGAGCTAAATAATAATAGTTTTATCAAAATACTTTTTTTTAAGTAAATGCAATTTTTATTTTTTACAATAAAATTTAATTGATATACTTGCACAAAAATATTATATATGTTATTATAATATGTGTAGGTAGATAGGGGTATGATGTTAATGGTAGCATTCCGGTCTCCAAAACCGTGCGTGAGGGTTCGAATCCTTCTACCCCTGCCAAAAGACAATGCTTTATAGACTTAACGAATTTAGTTAATCTATAAAGCTTTTTAAAAAAAGGAAATAAAAATGCAAAAGAAAATAAAGGATTTATTAAAAAAATTACTAAATAAAGAAGTAATTATGTATTTAATATTTGGAGTTTTAACAACAGTAGTAGCATTAGTAGTTTATTATGGATTAATATATACTATTCTTAATCCAGAAAATGCTATTCAATTACAAATTGCTAATATCATATCTTGGGTAGCAGGTGTAGCTTTTGCTTATGTAACAAATAGGAAATTTGTATTTGAAAGTAAAGAAGAAAATAAACTTAAGGAAATCAGCAAATTTGTCACATCTAGAATAGGAACTCTTTTATTAGATATGTTAGTAATGTTTATAGGAGTAACACTTTTAAAACAAAATGATAAAATTATAAAAATAGTATCTCAAATTTTAGTAATAATAGGAAACTATATATTAAGCAAATTGTTTGTATTTAAAAAAGATAAAAAGTAAATTGGATTAAATTTTTTATAAGATTAATATTGTGTTAATATATGGGGATGTAAATGGTTTCGACATTAATCATAGACACATTAAAAGCGAGTAGTGGAGCTTAAGGCCACTTAAAAAATAAGCAACTAAAAATAAAAGCTGATAGAGAAGAATTAGCTTACGCTGCCTAAGTGCAGCGACGTTTTGTTAAAAGAGCCTACTGCTTTTAATAAGGCGACGATTTAAAGTAGGAAACAAAACTATTCTTTCCATTAGAATGGTGGGTACAATAAATGGATATATCTTATTAAATTTGTTTACTTCTTTAAATAAGATGAAAAATAAAAAGTAAAATGCACTCGGAGAAATTAATGTTAAAAGGTTAGTGGACGTGAGTTCGACTCTCACCATCTCCACCAAAATAATTTCAAAAAAGATACCACTTGCAAAATTATAAAAATTATGGTAGAATGTTTACATAACTTTATTTCCTTGCTAGTAAGCAAGTTTTTAATATATAACTTTTAACAATAATTATTGTAAGGAGGATTTTTTTTATGAAACGGAGTAGCTGGTTTAAACAATGGTTTAATAAACTGGATTTTGAAGAGAAAATAGGTTTTTTTGTAGGTGTAATAATTGGTGTTGTTGTTGGTATAATCATTTTTTTGAATATTGACGAGGTGCCTGCTACAGAAATTGATTACAAAGAGCTAGAAGATAAAGTAATTGCTATTCAAGAAAATCCAGAATTATTGTTTGAGATGGACTGTGATATCTCTATAAAGGATGATGTAATTACAGTTACAATTGAGAATAATGAATGCTCATTAACTGTGCAGTACCTTCAAAATTTTAAAACAGCATATATTTCAGGAAAGGACAATTCTATTCCTTGGATATTTGCGCTTGGATTTGCAATATTGGTAGGTATTCTTATATATATAATATCATTTTTCGTAGTGACGATGATAGTATATGTTTTTAAAGATTTTGTTTTAAATAGACGCAATAGTAAGCCAAAAAAAGCGTAAATTTATATCAGTTTCATTAAACGGTAATCGCATTTTGTGATTGCCGTTTTTGTATTTTTTTTTAAATTTATTGCAATTTATCAAAAATATGATATACTTTAATAAATTGATTAATATTTGGAATTTATTGACATGAAACCAAAAAGTCGCAAATAAGTGCGTCTATGGAGATATACATGCTGTTAAAAATAAGAGAAAGGAGAAATTCGTATTAAGATATACGAAAAAAAAGATATGAGTAACGAAAGAGGAGTAACAATGATTGCATTATCAATTGCAATTATAATTTTATCAATACTAGCAGGAGTATCTATTAAACTAGGATTAGCAAGTAATAGTGCAGTATTACAGGAAACAAAAAAAGAAACAGAAATGCAAGAAGAGATGATTGAAGAAGAACAGAGTAAAAGAGAAAATGCAATTCAAAAGTTTGAAGATGAGTGGGGATTATAATAAAAATGTATAATTTTTTTGTAAATGATAACCAAATAGAAAATAATACTGTAAAAATACAAGGACAAGATGCAAAACATATTTCTTCTGTGCTTAGAATGAAAAATGGTGAAAAATTATATATAAACGATAAAGAAAATAATGAAAAATTTTTAGCTAGAATAGAGAGTATACAAAAAGACGAGGTAACTTGTCTTTTGTTAGAAAAGAGCGATAGTGTAGAATCAGATATAAAGATAACACTATTTCAAGGAATGCCAAAGTCTGATAAAATGGAATATATTATTCAAAAAGCCATAGAATTAGGTATATATGAAATTGTTCCGGTTGAAATGAAAAATTGTATTTTTAAATTAAAAGATAATAAAAAAATTGAAAGATGGCAAACGATTGCAGAATCTGCAGCTAAACAATCAAAAAGAAATATAATTCCTAAAATACGAAATGTAGAAAAAGTAAGTGAATTAAAAAATGAAATAAAAGATTATGATTTAGCAATAATTGCTTATGAAAACGAAAATAAGACTACTATAAAACAAGTATTAAAAAGTAGAAATAATTTATCAAACATTGCGATAATAATTGGACCTGAAGGTGGGATAGATAAATCTGAAGTATCTGAACTTACACAAAGTGGAGCAATAGTAGCTACGTTAGGAAAAAGGATATTAAGAACCGAGACAGCATCAGTTGCAATGCTTAGTATGATATCATATGAGTATGAACTATAAGTGAAAGGAGTAGTTGTATAATTATATATAACATTATACGAAGAATAAAGTATGAAAAATAATACTAAAAATGTAACTAAAAATAAATCTAAGGCTTTAGTTAATCCAGAAAGCCTAAAGTCGTCTGAACTTGAGACAATAAAAAAAGAAATAAAAAACACAAAAAAAACAAAAAAATTAAGTGAAAATAATCAAAAAAAATATAAGAAAATACTAAAGAATACAATAATAGCATGTTTTATAGTATTGTATTATTTAGCTTTAATTATTGGCATACAAAATGTTAGTGTAATTCAGTTTATAATTGATCTTAAAGTAGTTATAATGCTTGAAGCGATAATAACTGTTATATTATTTGAAACAGCGTATAAAAAAGATGAGATAGAATACACATTTTATGGAATGGAAATACTAGTAGTGGGGATAACTACAACATTCTTGTTAAATTTAGTTAGCAAGCAGAATGATATAATAAATATAGTACTTGCAACAATAGTAATATGCTTTACCTTATATTATTTAGGAAAAATACTATTTTTTAGTATAAAGAGAAAATCTAGAAAAACTAACAAAAATTAATAGAATGATATGGAAATATTTGACTTTTTATAATTAAAGTGATAAAATAATTAAACAACTGGTTTATAGGTAAAACCAAAAAAACCTAAATATATTTTTTTAAGGAAGTAAATAAAATGATAGTAAAACCAACAGTTGTACAATTACTTGAAAAAGCTGAAAATAGATATAGATTAGTTATTGCTACTGCTAAAAGAGCAAGACAAATCTCAAGTGGAAGTAAACCAATGACAGATAAAGATGATGTTTCACCAGTTACTTTAGCAGCAGATGAAATAGAAGAAGATAAAGTAAAAATATATAATGAAAAAGAATGGAATGAAGTAGTTAAAGAAAAAGAAAATAATAAAGAAGAAACAAAAAATGAAGAAGAATCAGAAAGTAACTTAAATGCTAATGGTGAAAACGAATAAAAAGGGGTATATATATGAAGAAACATATTATAACGATAACAGGAGATCATTCGAGTGGTCAAGGAACAGTATCTAGTATATTAAAAGAACGTTTAAACTATGAAGTATATAGAAATGGACAATATGTTAGACAATTAGCAAAAGAAAAAGGTATGACAATAGTTGAATTTCAAGTGTATTTAAATGAACATCCTAAATTAGATACAGAAATAGAAAAAAGCGCAAAGAAATATGCTGATACACATGATAACTTAATTGTAGATGCTAAACTTCGGATGGTTTGCTATTCCAGATTCATTTAAGATTTATTTAAAAGTTGATATTGATATAGCAGTACAGAGAGCATTTAATGATAGTTTAAGAAAAGATACAGAGCCTTATGAAAGTATAGAAGATGCTAAATCAAAGATAATGTATCGACATACAGAAGAAACAAATAGATGGATTCAAGAATATGGAGTAAATCGAGATGATATGTCAAATTATGACTTAGTTATTGATACATCATATTTAAAACCAGAAGAAATTGCAGACCAAATAATTGAAGAATATGAGAAATGGTTAAATAAATAAAAATAAGGGGGACTAAATTTTAATAATATAGTCTCTTTTTATATTGTAAAAATTTAATTTTGTTAAAAAGCAAGAATTAAATTTGATGTTATTATTTAATAATATCATAGTAAAAATTAAATTGATATTAATATAAAAAAAGACTGATATAGGAAGAAGGAAAAGTGGCAAATAAAGATTTAATGATAAAAGAGATAAATATAGATGACATTGAATATCCAAATTTGTTATCAGAAATAAAAAATAAACCTAAAAAGTTATATGTAGTTGGAAACATAGAAATACTTAGAAGAAAGGCAATATCTATCGTTGGAGCAAGAGAATGTACAAAGTATGGGGAAATAGTTGCAAAAAAATTAGCATATAATTTAGCAAAGCAAAATATAGTTATTGTAAGTGGACTAGCTAGAGGTATTGATAAATATGCACATGTTGGAGCTATAGAAGCAGAGGGAAAAACTATTGCTGTAGTAGCACATGGCTTAGACATTATTTATCCAAAAGAAAATCTAGAAATAGCAAGAAAAATAGTTGAACTTGGAGGAGCAATTGTGAGTGAATATCCAGTAGGAATAAAACCAGAAGTTAAGAATTTTCCGGCGAGAAACAGAATAATAAGTGGATTAAGTATGGGAACAATTGTTGTTGAAGCAGAAAAAAAGAGTGGAGCATTAATAACTGCAAATTATGCATTAGAGCAAGGAAGAAATGTATATGCAGTTCCAGGAAACGTCTTTTCTAAAAAATCTGAAGGAACTAATAGTTTATTAAAGTACGGAGCAGAGCCGGTAATTGATGTAAATGATATTATAAAACAAATAAATATTTACTATTAATAAAATTTGTTTTAGATGTTGTAATCTATATTAATTTGTAATATAATATATCTATCGATTTACCTAATTTAGGAGGTATATATGAGTAATAATAAACATGAAAGAAAAAAGCAAGATTTTATGAAACATGTAAAAGAAGAAAAAGAAATAGAAAATGATGAAGAAAAAGAAGAAAAAGAAATTTTAGATGATAACAACGAAGATGATATACAAGATGAAATCAAAAGCCATATAAAAGATATGCTAAAAGAAGATAAAGAAGAAAATATTGAAAATAATGATGACACTATGGTTTTTGAAATAAATAAAAATAGTGAACAAGATGATTTAGAAGATGACAATATTGATTATGTTACTAATGATAATACCATAATAGCTGATAATATTGTTGTAAATAATGAAGAAGAGGGACCAGTGAAAGATTTAAAAAAAGAGAAAAAAGAAAAGAAAAAAAATAAAAAACAAAAAAAGCATAGAAAACTTAGATTATTCCTAAAAATAATGTTTTTACTAATATTAATTTTAATTGTAGCAGGAGTAGCTGCTGTTGTTGCAATATTTAAAACAGATAAATGGGCTATTACAGAAAAAGATCTTTTAACAGATGCAGGAGCAATACTTTATGATAGGTATGGAAATGAGATTGTAACACTTACAGGGGACGAAATAAATAAAAAGATTGAATATAATGAAATGGGTAAACTTCCAGATGCCTTTGTAGCTATTGAAGATGAAAGATTTTTTGATCATCATGGAATAGATATAAAGAGAACATTACATGCAATTTTAGATTTTGTTGTACATAGAGGAAATGGATCATTTGGAGGAAGTACAATAACTCAACAACTTATAAAGATTACAATGAAAGATGATGAAAGAAGTGGTTTAGCAGGTGTTGAAAGAAAAATAAGAGAATGGTCAAGAGCAGTACAAGTAGAGAAAATACTTAAAAAGGAGCAGATTTTAGAAAGATATTTAAATAGAATATATTTAGGTCAATCTAATGGACTTGAAGTAAGAGGAGTTGAAGCTGCATCAAATTACTATTTTAATAAGAGTGCAAAAGATTTGAGTATTGCAGAAGCAGCATTTATTGCAGGTATAAATCACTCTCCAAACTCATATAATCCATTTGGTGAAAAAGATATATCTGAATCAATAAAAACTAGAACTCTTAATGTTTTAGCTAAAATGAAAGAACTTGGAAAAATTAATGACGAAGAATATCAGACAGCAACAGAAGAAACAAAAAATGGTTTGCAGTTTAATCAAGGTTCAGTATCAAATGGAAATTCAAACTTATCTTTCCATGCATCAGCTGCTATAAATCAAATAGCTAAAGAATTATCAGATGCAAAAGATATAGACTATAATGAAGCTAGAGAAATGGTTGTAAGTAGTGGATATAAAATATATACAACTGTTGATAATGTAGTACAAAATTCACTAGAGACAGAATTTAAAAATTCAAAATATATTAAGCAAGGTTCAGGTGAGATACATACATCTAAACATGAGGCTGGTCAATCAGCAATGGTAGTTATAGATCCAACAAATGGATTTGTAGTTGGAGAAGTTGGATCACTTGAAGAATCACCAAATACACTTCGGACTTAACAGAGGACTATCTACAAGACAACCAGGTTCATCATTTAAACCATTAGCAACAATAGGACCTGGACTAGAAAATAAAGTAATTAATGCATCAACTTTATTCTATGATACACCAACATCATTTGGAAATTATAAACCTCATAATGATAATAATTCATATGGCGGAATTACATCTATTAGAAATGCAATAGTTCACTCATATAATGTTACAGAAGTAAAACTATTATCAATAATGGGATTACAAAAATCACAAGAATTTTTAGCTAAAGTTGGAATTGATGTTGACGCTAATGAAGCAGGACTAAGTTTAGCTCTTGGTTCAAAAAGTGTAACACCAGTACAAATGGCAGCTGGATTTGCAATGATTGCAAATAAAGGAGTTTATATTACACCAACCTTCTATACAAAAGTAGAAGACCAAGATGGAAATACTGTAATAGAAGCAAAACAAGAAAAAACAAGAGTTATGTCAGAAGAAAATGCATATATTGAAACAAGTATATTACAAGGACCAATTTCAGCACAAGGAACAGCACCTACATTTGTTGGATATCTAGGAAATATGGATGTAGCAGGAAAAACAGGTACATCAGATGCCGCAGTAGACAGATGGTTCTGTGGATTTACTCCATATTATGCAGCAGCTTGTTGGTATGGTGCAGATGATGGATACAACTATGATGGAAACGGTGATAGAATGAGCTTTTGGGGAACTAATCCAGCAGCATCTATTTGGTTCCCAGTCATGAAGAGCATTCAAACTAGATTAAACTTAGAAACTAAGAAATTTGAAAAACCATCAAGTATAGTAATACTTAAAATTTGTAGAGTTACTGGAAAGAAAGCAACAGATAATTGTAAAGACACATATTCAGAAATATTTACTAAAGATAATGAACCAGCAAATTGTGACGGACATCAAACTTTAACAATATGTAAAGAGTCAAATAAAATAGCTACAGAATTTTGTAAAGAAACAGAAGAAAAGTCTTTTGGAACAGTTATAGATACAGAGAAAAATGCAAATTGGTCTCCAGCACAAAAAATAGAAGATATACCAATAGAGACATGTGATATTCATACACAAGCAGAGGAAATAGATGTTCCAAATGTAGTTGGAAAAGATGAAGCAATTGCAACAACATTACTAAAAAATGAAGGATTTACAGTAAAAGTTTTAAAAGATAATGATAAGACAAAAGCAAAAGGAGTTGTATTAAAACAAAGCAGTACAAAAGCTCCAAAAGGTTCAGAGATAACAATAACTGTAAATCAATATAGTGGACCAATAAGTTCAGAAAATACAACTGGTGAAACTACTACATCTAATACGACGAATACAAATTCAACAACAACTAATCCAACAACTAATTCTACTCCATCTACACCGGAAAATACAGTAGTTAGTTAAGGTTTATAGGCATCCTTAAAAACCTAAATATATAAGGAGAGTATGATTTAATCATACAGAGATTAAATGCAAATAAAATTATATAATACTGTAACGCATAAGAAAGAGATTTTTAAACCAATAGAGAACGGGAAAGTAAGTATATATAGCTGTGGGCCAACGGTCTACAGCTATGCCCATATAGGAAATTTTAGAGCATATATATTTATGGATAACTTAAGAAGAATGTTTAAATATAATGGATATGAATTAAACCATGTAATGAATATAACAGATGTTGGACATTTAACTTCAGATGCTGATACAGGCGAAGATAAAATGGAAAAAGCAGCTAAAAAAGAGGGAAAAAATCCATATGAAATAGCTGAATTTTATACAAAAGCTTTTATGGATGATTTAGAATCACTTAATATTGATAAACCATCAACTATAACTAAAGCTACAGATAATATCAATGAAATGATGGAAATGGTTCAAGAAATTATTGATAATGGATATGGATATGAAACAAGTAAAGGAATATATTTTGACATATCAAAATTAGATAAATATCCGGTACTTTCAAATAATGATTTATCTGGAGAAGAACATGGAGCAAGAATAGATGTAGATCCAGAAAAAAGAAATCCTTATGATTTTGCTATTTGGATAAAAGCACCAGAAAATCATTTAATGAAATGGGATAGCCCTTGGGGAAAATCTTATCCAGGATGGCATATTGAATGCTCAGCAATGGGAAGGAAATTCTTAGGGGAAAATTTTGACATTCATACAGGAGGAGTTGACCATATACCAGTCCATCATGAAAATGAAATAGCACAATGTAAAGGAGCTTTTGGACATAATCCAGCTAACTATTGGATGCATTGTGAATTCTTACTAGTAGATGGCGGAAAAATGAGCAAATCCTTAGGAAATATATATAGATTAAAAGATTTACAAGAAAAAGGTGCAGAGCCACTCGCATATAAGCTATTTTGTTATAGTTCACATTATAGAAATAAATTAAATTTTACATTTGATGGAGTTTTATCAGCTCAGAAAGCGTTAAATAGATTAAGAGAAGGTTATTTAAAAAATCTTGAAATTACAGAATCATATAATGATGATTTAGATAACAAAATTTTAGATTATGAAAATAGATTTTTTGAAGCAATAAATGATGACTTAAATATGCCAGTTGCAATGGGAATTGTTTGGGAAGTAATTAGAAATGAAACAAAATCAGTTAAGATTGCAAATCTGTTAGAAAAATTTGATGAAGTTTTAGGATTAGATTTAAAAAATGCTAAAAAATATTTAGAAAAGAAAATAGAAATACCAACAGAAATAGAAGAATTAATAAAAAAAAGAAAGTTAGCAAAACAAGAAAAAAATTGGGAAGAAGCAGATAAAATTAGAGATGAAATAAAAGAAAAAGGATATATTATAAAAGATACAAAGGCAGGAGTAGAAGTAGAGAAAATTATTAATTAAGAAAGGCAAAAAATAATGGAAAAAATACCGTTCTTTAAGAAAATTTTAATGAGTGTTAAGGATTTAGATAAGTATAATATTCTTATTAATGAAAAGCTTAGAAGATCAATTTTTTACTTATTAGAATTAATGTTAATTTTTGCTATTATAGTAACCTTAGCTGTTACATATAAAATAGATAAATTAGTAAATGAAGCAACTGAATATACTAAAGATAACATACCTGAATTTAAAATTAATGAAAATGGACTTGATGTAGAGGGGGATGCTCCAGTTGTTGCAGAAAACAAAAATATAGTTCAATTCAAAATTGTGCTTGATGATGTAAATGAAGAAAAAGACAATTATCAAGAAGATATTGATAATTACAATGGAAACCTTATTTTATTACTAAAAAATAAAGTTGTCATAATTTCAGGTGGTCAGCAAATAGAAAGATCATATAAAGAACTCCTTTCAAATAGTGAACTAAATACATCGGAGATTTCAAAAACCAGTTTGATTAATTTGATAGAAGAAAATAGAATGCAAATAGATTTTGCAATTTTTGCATCAATGTTTGGAATAACATATATAATATATACGGTAAGTACAATAATAGATGCATTAGCATTATCATTATTGGTAATAATTATTAGTAAAATGGCAAAAATACCATTAAAATATTCACAATGTATAACAATAGCAATTTCTGCATTAACATTGCCAATCATACTTAACTTAATATATAATTGTGCAAACATTCTTGCAAACTTTTATATGTCATATTTCCAAATAATGTATACATTGATATCTTATGTTTATATAGTGGCAGTAATTTTAATTATGAGATCAGATTTGGTAAAGAAAAGACAATTAATCAAGGCAACTATTGAAGTGAAAAAACTAGAACAAAAACAGGAAAATAAAGAAACAAAAGAAGAAAAGAAGGAAGATGAAAACAAAAAAAATAAGAAAAAAGATAATGATAAAGAAGAAAATGATGAAGAAGATGACAAATTAAGCGATGATAAAAAAGATACATTAGGAAAAGTTAAAGGAAAAATAAAAAATAAATTAAATGAAGATAAAGATAAACCAGAGCCACAAGCAAATATTAAATAAAAGTAATTAGGCATAAAAGGAGGAAAACAAAAATGTCAAACGAAGAAGAGGTTCAAAATAATTATAATAAAGAAAATCCTAAAAACAATCAAAAAAAAGGCAATAATGAAAAAGTTAAAAAAACTTTAATAGCTTTAATAGTAATATTAGTTATAGCAATAGTTGCAGGAATTATTTTTGGTATATTTAAAAAGCAAAATGATGAAGATAAAAAGGTTGACTATACACAATTAATTACAGATATAGATGAAGGTAAAGTAGGGAAAATTGAAATGACAGTTGGAAGCACATCTATAAGTGTAACCTACAAAGATGAAAATGGTAATATTCCTGATGAAAAAGATAAAGAGAAAACGGAAGAATTAACTAAAAATTCAAATATTCCTAATATGGAAGTTTTTATGGAATTATTACAAAATGAAGAAATAGAAGGAAATCATATTGAATTTAAACAAAATCCAAAAAATGTATTATTATCAATAGGATCTGGAGTAATAGCATTTTTACCTACATTAATAATGATTGCTTTGGTGGTTGTATTATTTCAAATGCAAGGATTAGGAGATAAAGGAAAAATATATGATCCAAGCGTATCAGTTGATAAAATAAGCTTTAATGATGTAGCAGGTTTAAAAGAAGAAAAAGCTGAAATGATAGAAATTGTTGACTTTTTGAAAGAACCTAAAAAATATTCAAAAATGGGAGCAAGAGTTCCAAAGGGAGTATTGCTATGTGGTAAGCCAGGAACAGGAAAAACTCTTATAGCAAAAGCAATAGCAGGTGAAGCAAATGTACCATTTATTTCAATGAGTGGTTCAGAATTTATAGAGATGTTTGCAGGTTTAGGAGCATCAAGAGTTAGAAAATTATTTGAAAAAGCACAAAAGTTATCTCCATGTATTGTATTTATTGATGAAATTGATGCAATAGGTTCTAGAAGGACAAGTAATAGTGGAGCAGATACAGAAAACAATCAAACTTTAAATCAACTATTAGTTGAAATGGATGGATTTGAAACAGATGGAGGAGTTATAGTAATTGCAGCAACAAATAGACCGGAGATGCTTGATGAAGCGTTATTAAGACCTGGTAGATTTGATAGAACAATTACAATAGGACTTCCAGATATTACTGATAGAGAAGAAATATTAAAAATTCATAGCAGAAATAAAAAGATATCAGATGAAGTGGATTTAAAATCAATAGCAGAAGATACAGCAGGATTTAGTGGAGCAGAACTAGAAAATATTTTAAATGAAGCAGCAATATTAGCAGCAAGAAAACAACATAAAGAAATTGAAAATGATGATATAGAAGAAGCAGTTAAGAAGGTAACAGTTGGACTAGAAAAGAAGGATAAAGTCATATCAGAAAAAGATAAAAAATTAACAGCATATCATGAAGCAGGACATGCAGTAGTTAGTAGATATCTAGAAACGCAAGACAATGTAAAAGAAGTATCAATAATTCCAAGAGGTTTTGCTGGTGGATATACTATGTATAAGACAAATGAAGATAAATTCTATATATCAAAAACTGAAATGGAAGAAAAATTGATTTCCCTTTTAGGTGGTAGAGCAGGAGAAAAAATTGCTTTAAATGATATATCAACAGGTGCAAGCAATGACTTAGAAGTTGCAATGAAAGTAGCAAGAGATATGATTACAGTTTATGGTATGAGTGAAAAAATTGGCCCTATGTCAATTAACTTAGACAAAGACCCATATCAAATGCAATTATTAGGAAATAATCTAGAAGATGAAATAGGAAAAGAAGTAAAAGGATTATTAGAGAAAGCTTATGAAAGTGCACAAGATTTATTGAGAATCCACAGAGATAAGTTAGATAAAGTTGCAGGAATGTTGTTAGAAAAAGAAAAAATTAACGAAGAAGAATTTAAGGCAATATTTGAGGAATAAATGAAAAAGTAAATGCAAATTTAAAAATTCAATTACAAAATTCAACAAAATATTGTATAAAAAAATCTAGTTTGTTATAATCAAGCTAGATTTATTTTTATATTATATATTTACATAAATAATTAATTTAACAAGTTAGGATAAAACATAAAAGTTTGCAATACAAAATATATATAATTATTATAAGAGGTTTATAGGCAAAACCTTTAAAAACCTAAATCTATGAAACAAGGAATAAAAAAATGCCAAACTGTGTAGATAAAAAAATAATAAAAGAAACTGATGAAATTTTATCAAAATTTACAAACTCAAAGGATAATTTAATTATTATACTTGAAGAGGTTCAAAAAAAGTATGGTTATATACCTCAGGTAGCTCAAGTAGAAATATCAGAATACTTAAATATACCAGTAGCTGAAATATATGGAGTAGTAACCTTTTATTCAAGATTTACAACAAAACCAAAAGGAAAATACAATGTATCTGTTTGCTTAGGAACAGCATGTTTTGTTAAAGGTTCAAAAGAAATATTAGAAAGAGCAAAACAAAAATTAGGAATTGATGAAGGTGAAACGAGTAAAGATGGAAAATTTTCACTTGATTCAACTAGATGTGTTGGTGCGTGCGGATTAGCACCAGTATTTACAGTTAATAATGAAGTATATGGAAAAGCTACTGTAAAGAAATTAGATGAAGTAATTGATGAATATATGAAAAAAGACTGATAAATATAAGAACAATATAAAAAGAGTAAACAAAATTAAATATACTAATTGATTATTGCATAAGCTAATAAACAATAAAGTAATATTAAATAAACGAATATAATTTAAAAGAAAAAATAAAAAAGGAGTCTTAACTTATGAAAACTATAGAAGAGATTCATAAAATCGCAAAACAAACAAGAAAAGAATTAGAATTAAGAGTAAATACAAAAGCTGATACAAGAGAAAAACATATTTTAGTATGCCATGGAACAGGTTGTACATCTTCTAAATCGCCATTAATATTAGAAACATTTAATAAAATAATAAAAGAGAAAAAATTAAAAAATGTAAGAGTAATTATGACAGGATGTTTTGGAATTTGTTCAAAAGGACCTATTGTAATTATTAGACCAGAAGATACATTTTATTCAATGGTAACTCCAGAAGATTGTGAAGAAATAATAAATACTCATATAATTGGAGGAAAAAGAGTTGAAAGATTGCTTTGCAAAGATATTAAAGGCAATATGGTAGATAGACTTGATGACTTAGCATTTTACAAAAAGCAAAAACGTATAGCACTTAAGAATTGTGGAGTAATTAATCCAGAAAATATAGATGAATACCTTGCTTTTGATGGCTACAAGGCATTAGAAAAGGTATTAACTAAAATGTCTCAAGATGAAGTTATTGATGAGATTTCAAAATCAGGACTTAGAGGTCGTGGAGGAGCAGGTTTTCCAACGGGTAAGAAATGGCTTTTTGTAAAACAAGAAGAAGGAAAGCAAAAATATGTTGTATGCAATGCAGATGAAGGAGATCCAGGAGCTTTTATGGATAGAAGTATTCTAGAAGGAGACCCACATTCTGTAATAGAGTCAATGGCAATAGCAGGATATGCTGTTGGAGCAAATAAAGGATACATCTATGTTAGAGCAGAATACCCAATTGCAGTACATAGATTAGAAGTTGCAATAAATCAAGCAAGAAAATATGGTTTGCTTGGAAAGAAGATTTTAGGTACTACATTTAATTTTGATGTAGAAATAAGATTAGGTGCAGGAGCATTTGTTTGTGGAGAAGAAACAGCACTTTTAGAGTCAATAGAAGGAAAACGTGGACAGCCAAGACTAAAGCCACCATATCCAGCACATAGTGGATTATGGGGATGTCCTACACTTATTAATAATGTTGAAACTTATGCAAATGTTACAAGAATCATTTTAAACGGCTCTAAATGGTATTCTTCAATAGGAACTGAAACATCAAAAGGAACTAAAGTTTTTGCATTAGGTGGAGATGTAAATAATGTTGGATTAGTTGAAGTGCCAATGGGAACAACTTTAAGAGAAATAGTTTTTGATATTGGTGGAGGTATACCAAATGGAAGAAACTTTAAAGCAGCTCAAACAGGTGGACCTTCAGGCGGTTGCATTCCAGAAGAACATTTAGACACACCTATAGATTATGAATCATTAGCACAGATTGATTCTATGATGGGTTCTGGTGGATTAATTGTAATGGATGATAGCAAATGTATGGTAAATATAGCTAAGTTTTACTTAGAATTTACAGTAAGTGAATCTTGTGGAAAATGTACACCTTGTAGAATAGGAACAAAAAGAATGCTTGAGATTCTTCAAAAAATCTGTAGTGGAAATGGTGAAGAAAAAGATTTAGTAAAATTAAATGAGCTTGCAAATGGAATAAAGAAAGCTTCTGTTTGTGGTTTAGGCCAAACAGCACCAAATCCAGTTTTAAGTACAATGAAATATTTTGCAGATGAATATAAAGAGCATGTTGTTGACAAATCATGTAGAGCAAAAGAATGTAAAGAGCTTGCAAAAATTGTTATTGATGAAACAAAATGCAAAGGTTGCGATTTATGTAAAAAAGTTTGCCCTGTATCAGCAATTAGTGGAGAAGTAGGTAAAGTACATAAAATAGATCAAAACAAGTGTATAAAATGTAGATCTTGTATGCAAAAGTGTCCATTTAAGGCGATTGGTTAGTTAATAAAAAGTAGCAATTAAGAGATGAATTATAAGTATAAAAATTTATAAATAGAACGATTATAAATAAAAAATTTAACATAAAAATAGATAAGAAAAAATTTTATGAAAGGTATAAAAACTTATGAAAGAAAAATTAGTGACATTGTCTATTGATGGACAAAAAGTCCAAGTAAAAGAAGGTACAACAATACTAGAAGCAGCAAAAAAAGCAGGTATTGATATTCCAACACTTTGTTTTCTTAAAGATATAAATGAAAATGGCGATTGTAGAATGTGTGTAGTTGAAGTTGAAGGAAGAAGAGGCTTAGCAACATCATGTATTCAAAAAGTAGAAGAAGGAATGGTTGTTCATACAAACACTCCGGATGTTGTATCTGCAAGAAGAATGGTACTAGATTTAACATTATCTAACCACCATAGAGATTGCTTGACTTGTATTAGGTCTGGAAATTGTGAGCTTCAAGCATTAGCAATAAAGTACAATGTACAAGAAGTTAAATATGATGGCGAAAAAGCAAAAAAGGAAATTGATGATAAATCTCCTTCAATAGTAAGAGACTTCAAAAAATGTATATTATGTAGAAGATGTGTAAGTACATGTAAAAAAGTACAAGATATAGGAGCTATTGATTGTGCACAAAGAGGATTTGAATCTTGCATTTCAACAGTAGGAAATATTAGTTTAAATGATTCAAACTGTGTATTTTGTGGACAATGTATTGAATCATGCCCAACAGGAGCACTTCATGAAAAAGATGATACAGAAAAATTAAGAGAGAAATTATATGATAAAGATATTGTAAAAATAGTTCAAACAGCACCAGCAGTTAGAGTAGGATTAGGTGAAGAATTTGAAACACCAATAGGAGAAAATGTTCAAGGAAAAATGGTAACAGCTCTTAAAAGGTTAGGATTTGACAAGGTATTTGACACAAATACAGGTGCAGATTTTACAATAATGGAAGAAGCAAATGAATTTGTTGATAGATTTACTAAAAAAGGCAAAATGCCAATGATAACATCTTGTTGCCCTGCGTGGGTTAGATTTGCAGAAAAGAATTTTCCAAAACAATTATCTCATTTATCTACTTGTAAATCACCACATCAGATGTTTGGAGCAATAATTAAATCTTATTATGCAAAGAAAATGAAAATAGATCCAAGCAAGATTTTTGTTGTATCAGTAATGCCTTGCATTGCTAAAAAGTATGAAATAACTAGACCAGAGATGGAAGCAGATGGAATAAGAGATGTAGATTTGGTTATAACAACAAGAGAATTAGCAAGAATGATAAAACAAGATGCTTTAGATTTTAATAATTTAGAAGAATCTGGCTTTGATGACCCAATGGGAGAAGCAACAGGAGCTGGAGCAATATTTGGAACAACCGGTGGAGTTATGGAAGCAGCTTTAAGAACAGCAGCAGATATCTTAGAAGGAACTGACATAAGTGAAATTAAATATGAGCAAGTAAGAGGAGAAAAAGGTATTAAAGAAGCAAAATTAGAATTAGCAGGAAAGAAAATCAATATAGCTGTTGTGTCAGGCTTAGGAAATGCAAGAAAAGTAATGAATCAGATTAAAGATAAAAAATGCAAATATGACTTTATTGAAATTATGGCTTGTCCTGGAGGATGTGTAATGGGTGGAGGTCAACCTATTAAGTCATCTAAGATAAGAAGAGAACAAGATGTAAGAAAAAATAGGGCAGATAGTTTATATAGTATAGATGAGAAATCGGTAATTAGAAAGTCACATCAAAATCCAGTACTTATAAAGATTTATCAAGAATTTTTTGAAAAACCTGCAAGTGAAAAAGCGCATAAATATTTACATACAAGTTATAATAAACAAAATAAGTATGATATATAAAAAATGATATATAATAATAAGTTGTTTATATAAATAACTGCTAACTTTTATAAAAATAGTTATTAAGTGTTTGTATAAACAACTATATTAAATAAAAAGGAGCAATGTAAAAGATGCTAGAAGATAATCCAAATGACAATTTAGTAAATGCGTTAAATGAGATAAAAAATAAATTTACAGAAGAAAGTATAGAAGATGAAAATGAAGATTACCAAAGTTTTATACAAGAAGACGAAAGCTTGTATCCAGAAAAGCTAGCAGATACAACATTAGAAAGAACTTTTGTTGGATTATTGTTAAATGAAATTAAAGCAATATCAGTTTATAATTTTTTACTTGATGAAGCATATTTTGCTGATGAAAATATATTAAATGTGTATAAAAAAATATTATTTACTGATGGAGAAAAATTTGCTCCAATAAAAGCAAAGGAAGGATATAGTTTAGCAAAAGAGTCAGATGAACTATATACTTTAAAGAATGAATTAAGAGAAGAATATAGAGAATCTAATTTAAAAATTGATGATATATATAATAGACTAAAAAAATTATTTATTATAAGAAAAGGATATTTAGGAATTCCTGTAAAGGAGATTCAACCTAAAATAGCAGAAATACTTGATTATGAATTATATGACATGATGACTCCAGAAGATGTTGAAAATACAGTTGAACAAGTAACTACAACAGAAAAGTTTAAAAGGGCAGTATTAAATGATGATTTAACTGGATTTTTAGTAAGAGGAGATAATGTATTAACAAATGGATTGTACTTGCCATTTCCAATACTTACAAAAGTTTTTAAAGGAATAAGAAAAGGTGAAACATCAGCATTTGCAATGCCATCAAACTCTGGTAAAAGTAGATTTATAATAAATTTAGCAGCATTTATTGCTTTAGTTCATGAGAAAAAAGTCTTGATAATTTCTAACGAAATGTCTGAAGAAAAAATGAAACTTTGTTTAATAACAACAATTTTAAATAATCCAGAAATACAAAAAATACATGGATTAAAAGTAAAAGTTTCAGAAAATGAATTATTAAGTTTTAAATTTAGACCTGATGATAATAGTTCAGCAAAGCTTGATGAAAATGGATATGTTTTAAAAGAAGAGGGAGAAACGCAAGATGCTTTTGCAAAAAGACTTTATCAAATATCATCTCAATTTAAAATGACAGCACAAATTACAAATTGGTATAATTCAAAATGCAAAAATTCAATACATTTTATTGATATTACTGATCATACAAATGATGAATTAAGAAAAGTTATAATGAACTATTATTACAAAGAAAAAATAGAATATGTATTTTATGATACATTAAAAACTGATATTGATAATATTGGCAATGGAGAAGAACTAAAAAAGACAGCAACTATTTTGTCAAATTTAGCACAAAATTTTAATATGTTTATTGGTTCAACACTTCAACTTTCTGAAACTGCAACAGATCCTATAAACTTAAATGTTAATGATATGGCAGTAAGTAGAACCGTAAAAGAAGTCTTGGATACTTTATGTTTATTTAAACAAATCCATAATGAAAATTTAAGCAAATATCAATATTCTTTAAGTGAAACAGATGAACAAGTATTTGAGCTAGAAAAGTTTGAAGATCCAGATGTAAGATATTATTCTTGCATAGTTGACAAAAATAGAGCAGGTGCTAAACCTAAATTAGTGTTTAGACTAAACCTAGCATATAATAGCTGGGAAGAACTGGGATATTTAAGATTAAAATAAAAAAATGATATAAAAAATTTGAATTTATAAAGAGATTGCCAATTAGCAATCTCTTTATTTTCAATACTGTAACCGAACATTTATAATTATGTTCTTTTTATTATTTATTACAGGATCAAAAAAACAATATAGGTCTAACACATTATAATGCATTTCGATTAAGTACTTTTTTATTAGATTAGAAAGTTTTTCTATGTCTAGGTCTATAAATTTGTATTTTTTTAAATGAGGATACATAGTTCACTCCTTTTCTAATTAGAATGTTGTTGACAGTTATCTTACTAAAAAAATTATAATTAATTTTAACATATATATGCCATTTTTTCAACACAAAAGCTACAAAATATTACAAAAGCTTGTATATAAAATCAAAATTTACAAAAAATATATCTAAAATGGAGGAAAAGATGTTTATACCAAATGAGATATATTATGAAAAAGATATTGTAAATTATGAACTAGGAAAGGAATTATTAGAAAAATATAAAGAAGTTCCAAAATTTGAAATTGCAAATCACAATAATATTGAAGAGATGAGAAAAAAATCCAATAAAGAGTTTCCTAGAATGAAGAAAGATTTAATTATTGGAATAAGAAAAACACATAAATTTGTAGAAAATCATAAAATATCAGATTATTTAGTTCCATATACATCTTCGGGCTGTACAGCTTCATGCCTTTATTGTTATCTTGTATGTAATTATAATAAGTGCGCTTATTTAAGGCTATTTGTTAACAGAGAAGAAATGCTTGAGAAAATAATAAAAACAGCAGAAAAATCAGAAAAGGAACTTACTTTTGAAATTGGAAGTAATAGTGATTTAATATTAGAAAATACAATAACAAATAACTTAGTATGGACAATTGAAAATTTTAAAGATACTAAAAAAGGATTTTTAACATTTCCAACCAAATTTGACATGGTGGATTCAATACTTCCTCTAAGGCATAATGGAAAAATTATAGTAAGAGTTAGTGTAAATCCAGAGGAAATTATAAGAAATGTTGAATTTGGTACATCTAATTTAGAAGGTAGAATAAATGCTATAAATAAATTAGCTGAAGCAGGATATAAAGTTGGAATACTTATTGCTCCAGTTATATTTTTAGAAGATTGGAAAGAAAAATATTTAAATCTTATAAAAATTTTAGAAAGTAAGCTTTCTAAAAAAGTAAAAAAGGAGTTATTTTTTGAAGTGATTTTTATGACTTATAGTTATATTCATACTAAAATAAATGAGGAAGCATATCCCAATGCGATTAATTTATATAATAAAGAATTAATGACAGGTAGAGGAAAAGGAAAGTATTGGTATAAATCTGATATAAGAAAAGAAGGAGAAAAATTTTTTAGAGAGAATTTAAATAAATATTTTAATAGTAATGAGATAATTTATATAGTTTAAATTTTTTTAATAATATTGACTTTTTAATTTAAAATTAATTAACAATGAATATAATTCACATTACTACAAAAAATATAAATTGATAAATTTATATAAAAATATGAAAGGATAATAGATTATGAATAAAAGTTCAAAAACACTCATAGTATTTTTTATTATATTAGGAATTTTTTTAGTTATATTTTTTGTAAGTAATAAGATGAATGAAGTAAATCAAAGCTATATATCAGATGATAATACTAAGAAATCAATTAATAAAGATAATTTAGGTAATATATATTTAAGTGAAAATAAATCAAATAATATAGTAAATTATACAGATAATCTTAATATAAATACCTTGAATGAATATTTAGAAAAAAATAATACAAGTATTGAAGAAAAAGAGATATCTAGTTTTTCAACACCACTAGGTGGAGATGAAAATAGATTAGAAAATATAAAAATATCTTGTAATACAATAAATGGAAAAATTTTAAAAGATGGCGAAACTTTTTCTTTTAATGAAGTAGTTGGAAAGCCAACTGAAGAAAGAGGATATAAGGAAGCAGATGTCATAATAGGAACAAAATTAGAAAAAGGCTTGGGCGGTGGTAATTGTCAAGTTAGCACTACTCTTTATAATGCTTGCCTAAATATAAAAGAGATTGAAATTGTTGAAAGAAATCCACATAAAAGGAAAGTTACTTATGTTGAGGAAGGTAAAGATGCTTCTGTATCATATGGAACTTTAGACTTAAAATTTACTAATCACACTGGAAGTTCAATAATGATATTAATGAATAGTGAAGATAATAAAGTAACAGCTAAAATATTAAAAATTTAATTATATAAAATAGAACTTTTTGTAACTATAATAAAAAAAATTAGATTTTGTGGAATTTAAATATATAAATTTAATGTTCTTTAGAGCTTGCAAGATTAAAAAAAATATGATAGCATTAGCATCATGGCAATAGCTATGTTGAAACCGTTGTAAAAAAGATTCTTTATGGAGGTATGAGCTATGAAACGGTATGAAAAGTTTGTGTTTGAGGCAGAAGATGGCATAACCTTTGATGTTTTTGAAGGAAAAAATGGTGAGCTAATAGTTAGAGCTTTAACCGTTGCTAACATTGGTGATTATTCTGATAACTATGATAATCCACCTATACCGGATGGATACAAGTATGTTTCTGGAGAATGGAATAACGGATTTGTAATTGAAAGAGAATCCGATAGTAGTCAGTTTGTATGGGTTCCTGTGGGGTGTCTTTTCTCTACTGGAGTGCTTGATAACAAGCATATTTTAGAAAAATTCGGAAGAAGAAGATATCAGGATTATGAATTTTCGGATAAATCATACAATGAAGAATTAACTGATGAACTACTTGAACAGATTGAGAGTATCAAAAAATATGGTGGATTTTATGTTTCTCGATTTACTATTTCTAAGAGTCCAGAAGGAAAACCTCAGTCAATAAAGGGTGCTATGCCTTGGGTAAGTATCAATTTTTATGATGCTAAAAAAGTCGCAGGTATGATTGAAAACAGTGAAACTGTTAAAAGCCATCTGATTTTTGGCGCAGAATATGATTCGGTATTGGAATGGTTTATAGAATCAGGAGCTAAATCTTTTAATGAAATCACAAAGGACTCTACTAGATGGGGCAATCATTGGGATACAAAAGATTCTCCACATAAAGCAGTTGAAACAGGAAGCAGAGAATCATGGAAGGTTAACAATATCTATGACTTTGCAGGTAATGTAAGTGAATGGACACAAGAACAGTACGGCGAAGGTTTCTATCGTATTAGTCGAGGTGGTAATTACAGCTTTAATGGAGAAATTTATTCTGTTGCATATCGCAGTTGCGAAGATCCTGATGACGGCAGTGTTCGTATTAGTTTTCGGGCTGCACTTTATATTAAGTAGCAAAGAAAATGGTAAAATTTATGCTAACTTGTTCTAAAACACAATTAGGAGGAGGAAATATGAGATTTTATAGTTTCTCTTCCTCTTTTATTTTTTTATGAGAAAGGAGTTGTTAAAAAATTAAGATAAAAAAGAAAATTTTAGGAATGAGGTCAAGTGAAAAAGTAAATGCAATTTTGTAAGGTAAAATAAAAAAATTTCAAAATAAGGTTGACAATTTAAAAATTATTTAGTATACTAAATAAGTCAGAATAATTAATGGTCGCTTAGCTCAGCTGGGAGAGCATCTGCCTTACAAGCAGGGGGTCATAGGTTCGAGCCCTATAGCGACCAC
>CANPZY010000020.1 GCA_947588945.1 uncultured Clostridia bacterium | reverse complement strand
ATACGCAACAGAGATATCAGACTATATACCAGAAGGATTAAAATTCAATCAAGCAGATAATCCAAAATGGAAAGAAGTAAATGGAAAGATAGTAACAGATCAATTAAAAGACACATTACTACAACCAGGAGAGACAGCGACAGTAGAAGTAACACTTACATGGATAAATGATGAAAACAACTTAAGTCAGAAAGTCAATGTAGCAGAAATAAGTGAAGATGATAACCCATCAGATACACCAGATATAGATTCAACACCAAATAATAAGAAAGATGGAGAAGATGATATAGATGATGCACCAGTAGTATTAACAGTAGTAACAGGTAAAATAAAATTATATATATCATTAATAGCAGGAACGATACTAATTGTGGGAATTGGAGCATTTATAATTAAAAAATATATAATTTAATATATAAAAAATACAATAGTTTTTATAATTTGCTGTAGCTAAAAAAGTTGTAGGCAACCATAGCTTATATAGGGTTAATAGCTACACACTATTATAAACTATTGTATTTTTATTTATAATATTGACAAAACATAAAAAATAAAAGTATAATTTATTAATAATAAAATATAAATTTATAAAGGTTTATAGGTTTTCCAATTTTAAATATAAATATTAAAATAAAAAACTAAATTTTTTATATAAGGAGCATAAACATACTCATAAAGTATGTTATATAATGAAATATGAAAATATTATTAGACGCTATGGGAGGAGATAATGCTCCAGAAGCAACAATAAAAGGTGCAGTTAGTGCAATAAATGAAGTACAGGCTGAAATAATTTTAATAGGACAAGAAAAAGTTATAAGAGAAAAAGTAAAAGAGATTTATAATAAAAGTTTAGAAGAAATATCACCTAGACTATCTATACATAATGCAGAAGAAACAATAGAAATGGAAGACATACCAACACAAGCGATAAAAAACAAAAAAGATTCTTCAATGGTAGTTGGCTTTAATATGCTTAAAGAAGGAAAAGGAGATGTATTTATTTCTGCAGGAAATTCAGGTGCACTTCTTACAGGAGCAACTCTTTTAGTAGGAAGAATCAAAGGAATAGATAGACCAGCTCTTGCTGGAATACTTCCTGCATATCATGGAAGTTTAGTTCTTATGGACTGTGGAGCAAATACAAATTGTAAACCATTAAACTTACTACAATTTGCGCAAATGTCAAGTATATATATACATAATACTTTAGGAAAGAAAAATCCTAGAATTGGACTTTTAAATATAGGTACAGAAGAAACAAAGGGAAATGAATTAGTAAGAAATTCATATCAATTACTAAAAAAATATTCAAAAGAATTAAACTTAAATTTTATTGGGAATATTGAAGGCAGAGATGCATTTTTGGGTGATGTAGATATAGTTATAGCAGATGGTTTCACAGGAAATGTATTTCTAAAATCTGTAGAAGGAATAGGAAAATTAGTAAAAAAATCATTAAAAGAAAGTTTGATGCATAGTATATGGAGTAAGATAGGAAGTATACCAACTCTTCCATCATTAAAAAGATTTTCTAAAATGGTAGATTATAAAGAATATGGAGGAGCTTTATTTTTAGGAGTCCAGAAACCAGTTGTAAAAGCGCATGGAAGTAGTGATGAGAAACTATTTAAATTTACAATAAAACAAGCAGAAAAATTTGTTGAAAATAAAGCTGTTGACCACTTGACCGAGATATATGAATCAGATATAAACAAGGAGAAAATGCAGGAAATTAAAGGATTTATACAAGATTTAGAAAATAAGTAAATATTTTCATAAAAAAACTTGACAATTAAAATACAATGTAATATTGTATGAATGTGTAAATGAAAAATTTAGCTTTATAAGCTTTAGACATAAATTAAAAAGGAGGTGACAATATGAGCTCAGAAGAGATATTTGAAAAAGTAAAAGGAATAATAGTTGAACAACTTGGAGCTAGTGAATCTTCTATAACATTAGAAGCATCTTTTATAGATGATTTAGGAGCAGATTCATTA
Organism: uncultured Clostridia bacterium; assembly: GCA_947588945.1. GTDB lineage: Bacteria > Bacillota > Clostridia > TANB77 > CAG-508 > CAG-793. The sequence continues at coordinate 26,865 of CANPZY010000020.1, read as the reverse complement.
GATATTGTTGAATTAATAATGGCATTAGAAGAAGAATTTGAAATAGAAATTCCAGATAGTGATGCTGAAAAGGTTGCAACAGTAGGTGATGTTGTTGAATATATAAAAGAGCATGTAGCTTAATTTGATACAAAAGAAAAAGAAGGAAAATCCTTCTTTTTTTATGTTTTTGATTTAAGTTTAAAATTTTTTACAACAAAAAGCGACTATTTTATTAAGTCGCTTTTTTTGCAAATAAAAGGGGATGTATTTGTTCTAATCAGCAATTGGAGTAATAAATTACTGATTATATTTGTATTATAATTTTCTTATTTGTCCATTGTGTGAACTTGATGTGATATAATTGAAAAAGTTTTTTAATTATGGTTGTTCAGATAAAGTAAGTGATAATTCTTTTTCATTTCCATCTCTATTAACAATTATAGATATAGTATCGCCAATTGAATGTTTATTTTTTATATCGGTTAAATCATTCATAGTTTTTACTTCTTGATTGTCAGCTTTTATAATAATATCACCAATTTTTATACCAGCTTTTTCAGCAGGAGAAAAATCATCAACCTCTTTTACATATGCACCTATAACTAAGTTTGAAGTAGGATTTTGTTTTATAGTATTTTCTGTTATATTTGTTCCAGTAATACCAATATAAGGTCTTTTTACTTTGTTAAATTGAATTAAGTCAGAGTAGATAGACTTAGTTGAATTAATAGGAATAGCAAAACCTAAGCCTTCAACTCCAGTTCCAGCTGCTTTTAAGGTATTGATACCAATAACTTGACCGTTACTATTAACTAAAGCTCCACCACTATTACCCTCGTTAATAGCAGTATCAGTTTGAATAAGTGTATAAGTTTGACCGTCAGAATCTGTTACATTTCTGTTTAAAGCACTAATAGATCCAGTAGTTACACTGCTTTTCATTCCTAAAGGATTTCCTACAGCCATACACCATTCACCAACTTGAACACTATCAGAATCACCAAGTTCAGCAGCAACTAAGTCATTTTTATCTATTTTTATAACTGCTAAATCAGTTAGTTTATCAGTTCCAATTATTTTAGCTTCATATTCGGTATCATCATTATATAAAGTAACAGTTATTTTTGTTGCTTCACCAACTGTATAGAATGAATTTGTAGAGTTTGATGAATTATTTACAACGTGGTTGTTAGTTAATATATAACCATCTGAACTTATAATTACGCCTGAACCTTCAGCTTCTGCAGTTGAATTTACTCTTGAAAAAATACTGCTAACAGAATATTCAACATTTATACCAACAATTGAAGGAAGAACTTTTTGAGCAACATAAACGCCAGTATCAGAAAAATTAGATAATGATACTAAATTTGTGTTAAAATTGCTATAATCATAATTAGAATAATTAGTAATATTAGAATTTCCTACATTAAAAATTTTATCTTTAACATAAGGAACATTTAAGGCTACTCCAAAAACTAACCCTGCTCCTATAACTCCACTAAGAAATGGAACCATTACATTTCTTCCAAAATTATAATTATTAGATCCTTTTTTTACTGATTTAAAATTATTATTACTTTCTGAAGATTTAACTTCTGTAAAATTTTTATTTTCTTCCATAAACGAAATTCGTCCTTTCATAAATTTTATAGTATTATAATACATCGGAATTGTGATAGAAATGTGAAAATGATGTTACTTTTTAGTTACATTTTTTTATATAAAATTGATATATGTTGCTAAATTTCTAAAAAATCTTATTTTTACTTGAATAAAAGTAAAAAATATTATATATAAATAGAAAAATGAGATGAAAGGAAAAATAAAAATGCAAAAAGAAAATGGTCTAGGTGTGATTGGAATAATATTTATAATAATTATTATTATAGCTTTAGCAATTAGTACAACATTTCTTATAAAAAACTATATAGCGAAGGAAAAAGGAATAGATATAAAACAAAATATGCTTTCTATTCAAGGGGCATGTAGAATTTTGAAGCAAGATTCTATAGTGAAAAAAAATACCGATATGTTTGTTGGAACAAAGATTTCTGAAATGAATGAAGACAATTTGATAAATGATTTTAAGAGCAAAGGCATTATAGCAGAAAGCGATTATGAAAAATATTATTGTTTAAATAATGATAATATAAAACAACTTAATTTAGAAATTGAAAATGAAGAAAATTCTTATTATTTAATAAACTATGATGATAATGAGGTCATAATTACATCAGGCTATAAAGGAAAATATAAATTATCAGAAATTAATACAGAAAATGAGGAAAATCAAGAAAGCAAAAGCGAAGAAAGTAAAGATAACCAAGAAAACCAAGGTGAAGAAAATAAAGATAACCAAGAAAATCAAAACGAAGAAAATTCAAACAATGATAACCAATAGTGTAAAAATAATTTTTCTAACTAAATATGAATTATAAGGAATATTAAAATGAAGGAAAAAGAAGAAGAAAGATTAAACAATTTAAAAAAATATGAGCAAAATCTTTATAATGAAGGATATAAGTTAATTTGTGGAATAGATGAAGCAGGAAGAGGACCTCTAGCAGGCCCGGTAGTTGTGGGTGCTGTTGTAATGAAACCAGACTCAAAGTTAGAGTGGGTAAATGATTCAAAAAAAGTTACAGAAAAAAGAAGGGAAATATTATATGATAGAATTATTGAAGATGCACTCGCTTATGGAGTTGGAATCGTTTCACATACAGATATAGATGAAATGAATATTCTAAATGCTACAAAAAAAGGGTTACATATTGCAATAGGAGAAGTTATAGAAAAGTTAAAAACAAAACCAGATATAATTATAACAGATGCATTAAGAGAAATAGACACTTATGGAATTCCATATCAATCAATTATAAAGGGAGATGCAACTTGTTATTCAATATCATGCGCTTCAATAATTGCAAAAGTTACAAGGGATAGAATAATGAAAGAATGGGATGAAGTTTATCCTCAATATGGATTTGCGCGGACATAAAGGATATGGAACAGCAAAACATATTGAAGCAATAAAAAAGTACGGTCCAACGCCAATACACAGAAAGACTTTTATAACACATTTTATATAGATTAAGTAAATATCAAAAAGTTAGGAGGAATTTATAAATTGAATATACAAGAGATAATCGCTAAAAAAAGAGATAAAAAAGAATTGTCTAAAGAAGAAATAGATTATTTTGTTAGAGAATATACTAATGGAAGTATTACAGATTACCAGGCATCAGCATTGGTTATGGCAATATATATTAATGGCATGAATGATATGGAAATAACTAATTTAACATTAGCAATGGCACATTCAGGAGATATATTAGATTTATCTGAATTAGGGGAAATCATAGATAAACATAGTACAGGAGGAGTAGGTGATAAGATAACTTTAATTTTAATGCCAATTATAGCATCTTTAGGAATACCAGTTGCGAAAATGTCTGGAAGGGGCTTAGGCTTTACTGGTGGAACAATAGATAAATTAGAATCAATACCAGGATACAATACAAATATAACAACTGAAAAATTTATAGAAAATGTAAAAAATATAGGTATAAGTTTAATGGGACAAACATTAAATTTAGCACCAGCTGATAAAAAACTATATGCTTTAAGAGACGTTATTTCTTGCGTAGATAGTATTCCTTTAATTGCATCAAGTATTATGAGTAAAAAAATTGCCGCAGGAGCAAACAAAATAGTTATTGATGTAACTTGTGGAAGCGGTGCATTTATGAAAACAAGAGAAGATGCAGAAAAATTAGCACAAATAATGACTTCAATAGGAAATTTAGCAAATAAAGAAACTGTATGTGTTATAACAAATATGGATGAGCCTGTTGGATATGCAGTAGGGAATACATTAGAAGTAATTGAAGCAGTTGATATTCTAAAAAATAAATATATGCCAGAAGATATAAAAAATATTATAGAAGAACTTGGCGGAAATATGCTTGTTCTTGCTAAAAAAGTAAATAATATTGAAGATGGAAAGAAATTAATAATAGAAAATATTAAAAATGGAAAAGCATATTCAAAACTTTTAGAATTAGTAAAAAATCAAGGTGGAGATTTTTCATATATAGAAGATACAAATAAATTTGAAAAAGCTAAATTTATTTGTCCAATAATAAGCAAGCAAAATGGAAAAATAACAAGAATAGATGCATTAAAAGTTGGAGAATTGTCTTGTTATCTTGGAGCAGGAAGGCAAAAGAAAGAAGATAGTATAAATCCAAAGGTTGGTTTTATTTTTAATAAAAAAGTAGGAGATATTGTTGAAAAAGATGAAGTAATTGGCTATGTTCATGCTGATGATGAAGATAAAGCTAAATATGTTTTAGAGCAAGATGTTGTGGAAACGAAATAAAGTGAAAAAATAAATGAAATCGTGGAAACTAATATTTTTTTGTATTGAAAAGATTGCAATTTTATGTAAAATATTGTATTATATAAAATGATATAGGTAATATTCTATATTATTTACCCTGTTTTCACTAATTAGTGAGAGGGATTTTTCCTCTAACTTATTGGTTTAATATATAACTAGCAAACAACAAAAAATTTAGGAGGAATACATTATGACAGAATCAGTTGAGTTATTGCTTAGTTTTTGTTTGTGTATTGCTTTGGCTTTCCTTGTAGTAACTTGGATTTGGAAAGCTAAGGCTAACAACAGCTTTAGTTGTCGGCTTGCACAATTTTTAACCTATACTGCTTTGTTAGCAATTAATGCAGGATTGCTTGCAGTACACTATTTGACTGGAAAAAATTACGTTTTTAATCTTTTAGGGATATTTGCGTGGTTAGTGTGCATGGTACTGTCTGTTTTAAATATGAGAAACTAAAAAATAAAAAAGAAAAATTTTCTTTTCCTCGCAAGAGGTTTCTTTTTTTTGTGTGTCAAGTGAAAAAATAACACTTGCAATGATTTTGATTTTGTTATATAATATGTTCTTGAATTTTAAGTTAAGTTTTTTCGCGTGGAGGAATTAAAAGTGGTAATAAATGATGAAATTTTAGAAGAACTAAAAAACTCTGCCACAGAAGAAGATTTAAAAAATGCAAAGAACATAATGAGAGAAGATAGTATTACAGTGACTAAAGTAACATATACGGACAAAAACAATTTTTCAGTTCGAGCAGATGTTCAAGGAAAATTAGGAACATATAATACTTACTTAAGTTGCCAAAATGGAGAAATAGATGATTTAAGATGCACATGTCCTGATTATGAATCGACTTATGGTACTTGCAAACATATTTTAGCTACTGCCTTAGAGTTCGAAAACAATCCAAAAATTGTAAAACTTTTTACAGGCGAAAACAAATCAGAGATATCTTTAAAAAATAAAAAAGTAAATGAAGAAAAATATAGAATTTTTAGGCAAATGATTAATTCTTTCTATGAAGATGAACAATCTGAACAAAATATAACAAAATTTGAGGGAGAGAAAATTAGATTAGAGCCAATTCTTATATATAAGCAAAATTCTAAAGAGTTAAGATTGCAATTTAAGATTGGCAATAAACAAATGTATAAAATTAAAAATTTGCCTGGATTTTATGATAATATGCAGACAAATAGCAAATATAAATATGGATTAAAATTAGAGTTTGTTCATTGTGAAGAAGCTTTTGAAAAAGAGAGCATGCCACTACTTAATTTTGTAATGAAATATGCAGAAATAATAAAATATGTTAATGAAACAGAAGATAAATTTTATATTAATGCCTTAAATAATTCCTATATAGTATTATCAAATACAGGAATAGATGAATTTTTTGAAATCATGAAGGGAAAAGAAGTAGAGTTTGAAACAGAATATTCCACAGATAAAGTAAAATTTGTTGAAAACGAGCCAGAGATTGATTTCAAAATTGTAAATAAAAATGACCAAGACTATGCAATAACAACAACAGAAGATATATTTGGATATTCAGTAATAAAAGGAAAAGATAATATTTATTTTTTGCGAGATAATAAGCTTTATAAATGTTCATTTGAGTTTGAAAAAAATACGATAAAATTGTTAAATGTTTTTAGAATTAATTTTGCAAAGGAAATTGTATTTAGAAAAGAAGAATTTGCGGATTTTTATTCATTAATTATACCTAAATTAAAAAATAAAGTTGATACTGATAACGTAAATCCAGCAGAGCTTGAAATGTACAAGCCAAAGGAGCTTAAAGTAAAAGTTTATCTTGATTATACGACTAGTGGATTTATAACAGCTGACGTAAAATTTGAATATGAAAATATAGAATTTAGTCCTTTTGAAGAGATGAATCAAAAGGTAGCGAGAAATGCAATAGCAGAATCAAAAGCACTAGACAAGTTTAAAAATTCGGGATTTATGATAAATTCTGATAAAAAACTAGTTTTAGTAAATGATGATTATATCTATGATTTTCTAAATGAAGGAATCGGAGAGTATATTGCAGAGTTTGATGTTTTAGCAACAGAAGAATTTAGAAAAAAACAAATAAGGACTCCAAGAATAAGTAGTATTGGTGTCAAAATTGAAAATAATCTTTTAAATGTTGATTTATCAGGAATTGACTTAGATGATGACGACATTGAAGAAATTATGAAAAGATACAAATTAAAAAAGAGATTTTATAAGCTTAAAAATGGTGATTTTATAGACTTATCTCAAAATGAAACTTTAGATATGATAGAAAGTTTAGCAGAAGGAACTAATACAAATTATAAGGAACTTATAAGTGGGAATCTAAAGCTACCGATATATAGGAGTTTGTATTTAAATAACATTCTAGAAAAACATGATTTGCTTGTAAAGCAAAGTGAGAATTATAAAGATTTGATAGGAAACATATACAATAGGCAAATATCATCAGATTTTAAATTACCAGTAAATCTTAAAGCAAATTTAAGAGAATATCAACAAGTAGGTTATGAATGGCTCAATAATCTTGATGAATATAACTTGGGTGGAATTTTAGCAGATGATATGGGTCTTGGAAAAACAGTTCAAGTTTTAGCAATAGTATTAAATTATGTAGAAAATACTGAAAAATCAGAAAGAAAGCCAATAATGGTAGTTTGCCCAACTTCGCTATCATTAAATTGGCAAGAAGAAGCAAAAAAATTTACTCCAACCTTAAAAACTAAAGTTATATCAGGAAGTTTTGAAGATAGATTAGAGATTATAAAAAATATAAAAAAATATGATATGGTAATAACTTCTTATGATTTACTAAAAAGAGATATAGATATTTATAAAGAATGTAATTATGATTTTAGATTTATAATTGCAGATGAAGCCCAATACATTAAAAATAATAATACAAAAAATGCAAAAGCAATAAAAGAGATAAAAGCAAAAACAAGATATGCCTTAACAGGAACGCCAATAGAAAATTCATTATCTGAATTATGGTCAATATTTGATTTTATTATGCCGGGATATTTATTTAACTATAGAAAATTTAAAAACCAATATGAAACACCTATAACTAAAGAACAAAATTTATCTGCGATGGCAAAACTAAAAGCAATGATAGAACCTTTTATTTTAAGAAGAGTAAAAGAAAAAGTCTTAACAGAATTGCCAGAAAAAACAGTAACAGTTCTTAATAATGAGATGGATGGAGAGCAGAAAGATTTATATTATTCATATATGAAGATAGCTAAGAAAGAAGCAAAAGAAGAAATAGAATTAAATGGTGTAAAAAATAGTCAGATAAAAATATTGGCTTTGCTTATGAGGCTTAGACAAATTTGTTGCCATCCGGGCTTATTTATTGAGAATTATGAGGGTGAAAGCAGTAAATTAAATCAGTGTATAGAAATTATAAAAGACGCAGTTTTAGGAGGACATAAAATATTGCTATTTTCAGGATATTCGTCAATGTTTTGGTATCTCGAAAAGGAACTTAAGGAAGCAAATATAAGTTTTTTGAAACTAACAGGGCAAACTAAAGTTGAAGACAGAATGAATTTAGTAAATGAATTTAATAATAATGATAAAGTAAAAGTATTTTTAATATCATTAAAGGCAGGAGGAACTGGTCTAAATTTGATTGGAGCAGATATGGTTATACATTATGATCCATGGTGGAATTTATCTGCAGAAAACCAAGCAACTGATAGAACATATAGAATTGGACAAAAAAGAAATGTTCAAGTATATAAGTTGATTACGAAAAATACTATTGAAGAAAAAATTTATAATATGCAGGAGAGAAAAGCAAAACTTGCAGATGATATGCTTTCAACAAAGGAAACATTCATAAGCAAGTTATCAAAAGATGAGATTATGGAGTTATTTGAATAGCTCCATTCGCGCTTCGCTTAGTAGCAACATGATACATTAAATTATTATATTAAAAAATATAATTAATTCTCGTATCTTGTTGTCGCTAGAAAGTGATAAATCACTTTCGCTCCATTCGCGCTTCGCTTGATCGCTACGCGATACTTCAAATTAATTATATTTTTTATATTTAGAATAATAAAAATAATTAGAAGGGTAATTTTTAATGAAGGATTATATAACAGTAATTGGTGGTGGTTTAGCTGGTTCGGAAGCAGCGTACCAAATTGCTAAAAAAGGATTAAAGGTTAAGTTGTTTGAAATGAGACCTACAAAAACTACACCAGCTCATTCAACAGATAAACTTGCAGAAATAGTTTGCAGTAATTCTTTTAAATCAAATTTAATAACTAATGCTTGTGGTTTATTAAAGGAGGAGCTAAGGAGGTTAGATTCTTTATTAATAAAAATAGCAGACGAGACACAAGTTCCTTCTGGACAAGCACTAGCAGTTGATAGAGAAAAATTTTCTAAAAGAGTGACTGAAGAAATTGAAAATAATCCATTAATTGAAATAGTCAGAAAAGAAGTAAGATACAGCTCTAATTATAAAATAGAAAAAGAAAATAATTATACTTATGAAATGGAACATTATATTAATAATGCGGAACAAAATAATGAAAATATAGAATACTTTGAGGATTTGATTAATGATGGAATTGTAATAATTGCGACTGGTCCACTAACATCTGATAATTTATATAATGGAATTGAAGAATTGATTGGAAAAGAATTTATGCATTTTTATGATGCATCTGCGCCAATAGTTGAGAAGGATTCTATTAATTTTGATATAGCTTTTTATGGTAATAGATATGAAGAAGAAAGAAAAAAAGATGAAAATGTTGAAAAATGGAAAGAGAGGATAAAAACTGTATCAGATACAAGCTATATAAATATTCCGATGAATAAGGAAGAATATGAAGTTTTTTATAATGAACTAATAAATGCTGAAAGGGTAGAGTTACATTCATTTGAAAAAAGAGAAATATTTGAAGGTTGTATGCCTATAGAAGTAATGGCAAGTAGAGGAATAGACACAATTCGTTTTGGACCGTTAAAACCAGTTGGATTTACAGATCCAAGAACAGGAAAGAGACCTTATGCTGTTATACAACTAAGGCAAGATGATGCAAACGCAACAATTTATAATATGGTTGGTTTTCAAACGAATTTGAAAATAGGAGAGCAAAAAAGAGTATTCAGACAAATTAAAGGTTTGGAGAATGCAGAATTTGTACGATATGGAGTAATGCACAGAAATACATTTATAAATTCAAGTAATATTTTAGATAATACCTATAATCTAAAATCTAACAAAAATATATTTTTTGCCGGGCAGATAACAGGAGTAGAGGGTTATGTTGAATCTATTGCATCGGGGTTAGTAGCAGGAATAAATGCAGTAAATAAATTACAAAATATAAGTAAATTGCATAATAAAGATTTAAATAAAAAAGATGAGCAAATAATGATAAAAGACAAGATAGCTTTTGACGAAACTACTATGATAGGTGCTTTAGCTAAATACATATCTACTCCTAATAAAGATTTTCAACCAATGAATGCCAATTTTGGAATATTGCCAGAATTAGAAGAAAAAATAAGAGATAAAAAGCAGAGATATACAAAATTAGCGGAAAGAGCAATCACAAAATTGGAACAAAATACAAGAATTTAACAATTTTTTGTTAAATTACTTGTATTTTTTTTTAGCTTGTGCTATAATAAAAAATAGGATACATAGGATATTTATTTTTATATGAAAGGAGAAATACATATGGACGAAGATATGATTAATATATCAGATGAACAATTAAAACAATTATCTGCAGAACAACTTGCAGATTTAAAGGTAGAGTTAGACGATTTAGTTGAAAAAATAAATGATTTAATAAATGACTGTGACGAAGTTCTAAATTCATAATAAAAAGGAGGAAAAAATGGAGTTAGAAATTTTAAACGAAGAGTATAATTATTTAAATGAAGTATTGAAAAATACAAAAAGTGATGTTGACTATTTAAAAGAAAAATTAATGGAGTTGAAACAAGATAAAATAATTTATCAAGCAGAATATATACGTGCTGGTAGAAGTGGAGATCCTGAAAAAATTAAGAAAGCAGAAGAAGATGTAAAAAAAGTAAATGACAGAATTAAATACATGAAAGGAGAAGCAGATAAAAAATTAAAGAGAACAGTAGCATTGCAACATAGAATCGACGGTAAAATAGATGAGATAAGAAGAGACCCTGAAATAGGTGGACAAATTGATATAGCTTTAACAAAAAGATATGAAAGAGGAATAAAAAAGGCAAATACTGAAAAAGAAGAAGAAATTAAGAACAAAAAGAAAGTTACAGATTTTAAAGATGTAATATCAAATCATCCATCTTTACAAAATAATGTTAAAGGAATATTAACAGCAAGTGTATTAATAAAAAATTTTGAAAAAGAATTAAAATCATTAGAAAATCCATCTGTTAATGGACAAGATATAGAATATAAAGATCCAGCAAAAGCCACAGAATTACAAACAAAAATACAACAAGCTACTGAAAAAGGAAATAAAAATTACCTTATAATTGTAGAATTTGCAAGAAAGAACGGAATAAATATTGACGATATTATTAGTGCAGTAAATAAAATTATAGAAAACGGACCAGTATTGTCAAGCAAAGATCCTAATAATATATCAGTAGATGTTATGGCAAGTTTTGCAAAAAGTGAACAAATATCTAACAAAAAAATTAAAGGATACAATAAACAAATTGCAAGATATGAAATAGGATTAAATGAAATAAATGGATGGAAACAAAATAATATTGAGCAAACAGAAGAACAAACACAAATGGTAACTGCTGAAAAACCAAAATGGTATCAATTTATAAAAAGATTTAAAATATGGAATTATCAAAGACAACAAAGCAGATTAAATGATTATGAAGCTACAAATCAAGAAAATACCGACAATACAAATCAATTTACAGATAGCTTAAAATGGGGAGTTGTTAGAGATGCAATGAATATACAACAAAAAGAAGACATGAAAATAGCAAATAAAATAATGAAAGAAAATCCAGAAGAATATAATATTAACGATTTGGGAGATAGAGCAGAAGACAACGAAGAAGATAGATAATATAAAATAATAAAAATAAGGGAATCTTCAATGTAGAAGATTCTTTTATTTTGCTAAAAATTATTGACTTTTAAGCCAATAAATGATAAAATAATTCTGTTAAATTACAGTGTTATATTTATGCACTATAATTTAACGGTTATTATTTTGCACTAAATTTTCTTTAATATCGATTAATAATAAAATATTAATTGGATATAGAAAATTAGTAAAATAATAAATTAAATAAATAGGAGGTGAAATTTAAGTGCCAACAATTAATCAATTAGTTAGAAAAGGAAGAAAGACACCTACAACTAAATCAAAATCTCCAGCATTACAACATGGTTTCAATACTATGAAAAATAGAGAAACTAATAGAAGATCACCACAAAAAAGAGGAGTATGCACAGTTGTAAAAACAGTTACACCTAAGAAGCCAAACTCAGCATTAAGAAAAGTTGCCAGAGTTAGACTATCAAATGGTTATGAAGTAACATCTTATATTCCTGGTGAAGGACACAACTTACAGGAGCACAGCGTTGTTCTTATAAGAGGAGGAAGGGTAAAAGATCTTCCTGGTGTTAGATACCACATTATAAGAGGAACTTTAGATACTGCTGGTGTTAAAGACAGAATGCAAGCTCGTTCTAAGTATGGAGCAAAGAAACCAAAAAAATAATATTTTTATCAAAAGCAAGTATTACAAGGCAACCAAGATAAAATTTTTGAGATAATACATGTTGTATATCGAAAAAATTTTATTCGTAGGTTAACGAAGTAAGACGAAGCTTTTCATAAAAAAGTAGTGCAATATAATTGATAATTAAGTTAGTACTTAAATTTGAAATAGATTGCACTGTGCGGAAAAGTTAAAACTTTTCAGAGTACCTAAGATGTAATATTTACATCTACAATATTATGTTTTAGCATAATAAATAAAAAGGAGGGAAGAATAGTGCCAAGAAAAGGATATATAGCAAAAAGAGATGTTTTACCAGATCCAATTTATAATAGCAAGGTTGTTACAAAATTAATAAACAACGTAATGCTAGATGGTAAAAAAACAGTTGCTCAAAGCATTGTTTATAAAGCATTTGATGAAATCAAAGAAAAAACTGGAAGAGAACCATTAGAAGTATTTGAAGAAGCTTTAAATAATGTAATGCCAGTTCTTGAAGTAAAAGCAAGAAGAGTTGGTGGAGCAACATATCAAGTTCCACTAGAAATTAGACCTGAAAGAAGACAAACATTAGGACTAAGATGGTTAGTTTTATATGCTAGAAAAAGAAATGAAAAAACAATGTCAGAAAAACTAGCAGCTGAAATACTTGATGCAATAGCAAGCAATGGTGGAGCATTTAAGAAGAAAGAAGATATGCATAAAATGGCTGAAGCTAATAAAGCTTTTGCACATTATAAATTCTAAAAATTTAAGAGAAAGGGGAAAAAATAGATGGCCGGAGACGGAAGAGAATTTCCTTTAGAGAAAACAAGAAATATAGGAATAATGGCGCATATAGACGCAGGAAAAACTACTACTACTGAAAGAATACTTTTCTATACTGGAAGAACTCACAAAATAGGTGAAGTTCATGATGGTGAAGCTACTATGGACTGGATGGTTCAAGAGCAAGAGAGAGGTATTACAATTACATCAGCTGCAACAACATGCCAATGGAAAGGAAACAGAATCAATATCATTGATACTCCAGGACACGTTGACTTTACAGTTGAAGTTGAAAGATCATTAAGAGTACTTGATGGTGCAGTTTTAGTATTAGCAGCAAAAGGTGGTGTACAACCACAATCAGAAACAGTTTGGAGACAAGCAAATAAATATAAAGTACCAAGAATGGTATATGTTAATAAAATGGATATAACAGGTGCAGATTTTTATATTTGTATTGACCAAATGAAAGAAAGATTAAAATGTCATCCAGTTCCAATCCAATTACCAATAGGTAAAGAAGATTATTTCAAAGGAATAGTTGACTTAATCACAATGAAAGCATATATTCATAAAGATGATTTAGGAAAAGACATAGAAGTATGTGATATTCCTGAAGATATGAAAGCAGATGCTGAAAAATATAGACAAGAATTAATAGAATCAGTTGCAGAACAAGATGATGAATTAATGATGAAATATCTTGATGGTGAAGAACTATCAGAAGATGAAATCAAGCTTGGATTAAGAAAAGGAACAATAGCAAATACATTAGTTCCAATGACTTGCGGTTCATCATATAAAAATAAAGGTGTTCAAGAATTACTAAATGCAATAGTTGACTTTTTACCATCACCAGTTGATATTGATGACGTAAAAGGTGTTGACTTAGAGGGAAATGAAACAGAAAGAAAAACAAGTGATAATGCACCATTTGCAGCATTAGCATTTAAAATAATGACTGACCCATTTGTTGGAAAATTATGTTTCTTTAGAGTATATTCAGGAACATGTACAACAGGAACAACAATCTTTAATGCAACAAAGGATAAGAAAGATAGAATAGGAAGAATACTTTTAATGCACGCTAACCACAGACAAGATGTTGACAAAGTATATGCTGGAGATATAGCAGCAGCAGTTGGATTAAAAGAAGTATCTACAGGTGATACACTATGCGATGTAGATCATCCAGTTATCCTAGAATCAATGGAATTCCCAGAACCAGTTATAGATATAGCTATTGAACCAAAAGACAAGGCAAATAGTGAAAAATTAGGAATTGCTTTAGCAAAACTTGCTGAAGAAGATCCTACATTCAAAACATGGACTGATCAAGAATCAGGACAAACAATTATAGCAGGTATGGGTGAATTACACTTAGACATTATAGTAGACAGATTAAAAAGAGAATTTAAAGTTGAGTGTAATGTAGGTAAACCACAAGTTTCTTACAAGGAGACAATCAGAAATAAAGCAAGAGTACAAGGAAAATTTGTACGTCAAAGTGGTGGACATGGACAATATGGTGATGTTTGGTTTGAAATGGAACCATTAGAGCCAGGTTCTGGTGTACAATTTGAGAACAAAATCGTTGGTGGTGTTGTTCCAAAAGAATACATCAAACCAGTTGAAGAAGGTTTAAGAGAAGCAGCAATGAGCGGAATTTTAGCTGGATATCCAGTTATAGACTTCAAAGCAACACTTGTTGATGGATCTTACCATGAGGTTGACTCATCAGAAATGGCATTCAAAATAGCAGCATCTATGGCTTTCAAAGAAGGTTGCAAACAAGCTAAATCAGCATTATTAGAGCCTATAATGAAAGTTGAAATAACAGTTCCAGAAGAATACATGGGTGATGTTATAGGAGATATAAATTCAAGACGTGGAAGAATGGAAGGAATGGAAGCAGAAGGTGGAAATCAAGTAATAAGAGGATTTATACCACTTTCAGAAATGTTTGGATATGCAACAGACCTACGTTCTAAGACACAAGGTAGAGGAACATACTCAATGGAACCATCACACTATGAAGAAGTTCCAAAATCAATACTAGACCAAATAGTTACATCAAGAGCTAAAAAAGCAACTGAGTAATATACTACCATTGTAATTTATAATTATAATATAGTAGATCATTATAAAAGTTAGTTAAATTGTCAAGTTTAGATGCAGATAAGAGTTATATAATAACTAAATTTTGGTTTAGTACTTGCATTTTGAAAAAATATATTATAGAATATAAATGCTAAAAGTCGTTTAATATTGTATTTAGAAAAAAGCGACATAAAAATTCGTTATTAATGTTTAAAATTAATAAATAAAAAATTTAAGGAGGAATAAAAATGGCTAAGGAAAAATATGTTAGAAGTAAGCCACACGTAAATATTGGTACAATTGGTCACGTAGACCATGGAAAAACAACAACAACAGCAGCTATTACAAAATGGTTAAGTTTAAGAAATCTTGCAAGTTTTGAGGATTATAGTGCAATAGATAGTGCACCAGAAGAGCAAGCAAGAGGAATCACAATTAACACAGCACACGTTGAATATGAAACAGATAATAGACACTATGCACACGTTGACTGTCCAGGACACGCAGACTATGTAAAGAACATGATTACAGGTGCTGCACAAATGGATGGAGCAATATTAGTTGTTTCAGCAGCTGATGGTGTTATGCCTCAAACAAGAGAGCATATATTATTAGCAAGACAAGTTGGAGTTAAATATATCGTTGTATATTTAAATAAATGCGATATGGTTGATGATCCAGAATTATTAGAATTAGTTGAAATGGAAGTTAGAGACTTATTAACAAGTTATGGATTCCCTGGAGACGAAATTCCAATAGTAAAAGGTTCTTCATTAAAAGCATTAGAAAGTACATCAAAAGATCCAGATGCTCCAGAATATGCATGCATAAAAGAATTAATGGATGCAGTTGATAGTTATATACCAACACCAGATAGACCAGTTGATCAACCATTCTTAATGCCTATCGAAGACGTTATGACAATTTCAGGAAGAGGAACTGTTGTAACAGGTAGAGTAGAAAGAGGAACATTAAAAGTTGGAGAAGAAGTTGAAATAGTTGGTTTAGCAAAAGAAAGCTCAAAAACAGTTGTTACAGGTGTTGAAATGTTCAGAAAAACACTTGATTCAGCAGAAGCTGGAGATAACATCGGTGTTCTATTAAGAGGAACACAAAGAAATGAAGTTGAAAGAGGTCAAGTACTTGCTGCTCCTGGAACAATACATCCACATACAAAATTCAAAGCACAAGTATACGTTCTAACAAAGGACGAAGGTGGACGTCATACACCATTCTTCAATGGATATAGACCACAATTCTACTTCAGAACAACAGATGTTACAGGACTTATTGATTTACCAGAAGGAACAGAAATGGTTATGCCAGGTGATAACGTTGACATGACTATAGAATTAATTACTCCTATCGCTATCGAAAAAGGATTAAGATTCGCTATTCGTGAAGGTGGAAGAACAGTAGGTTCAGGTGTTGTTGCAGATATAATGGAATAATAAATAAAGAAATAGCAAGGGTTACAAGAAATTGTAATACCTTGCTTTATTTTTTAATATATCAAAAAAATAGCAAAAACTACAAAGAATTTCATAATTTTGCTATTGTTTTTTATTTAATTTTAGTAGTTCTTCTTTTGTCATATGAACTTTTCTTTCATCTGGTATAAAATTATTTTTATGATATTGTTTATAATCATTTATTAAGTCTTCTAGTTTTGATTTTGATAATTTAGCAGTTGTTTTTCTAAACTTAGATAATTCTGGAAAATATTCAATAGTTAGTGTATTATTTAATTGTGCATAACTATCTTCAAAAATCACTTTTTCCTTTGGATTTTCACTATCTATAAAATGATTGGCTTCACTATATAGTTGAGCGATTTTATTTTTAGCTTTATCTATTGCTATTACTTCAATTTTATTATCATCAATATCTATTATGGCTACCAACATTGGATGAGTATACTCTGCTATTAAATTAGTTTTATATCTTACCTTTAACCATAGTACTTGTCCTATTTCTAGATTCATTATATCTCCATTACTTTAATTAGACCCTTATATTGTTTTTCAAACTTAGTTTTATATTTTTTTAGATTAATTGTGGGAGCATAGTATGTCTTATCACTTACTTCCTTCCAAGCAGTATCCTCATGAGTTATTTCAATTAGTTCTTCACAAGTTGCATTTATAAGTGATAAATAAATTTTATCTAAAAATTTTTGTATTTCTTTTGGTAAAAGTATTTCTTCTTTATTAGCAGTAGCTTGCATGTAAGGATAATTTTCAACTATTTCTTTTATTACGGGTCCATTGTCATATGCTACAAATTCGTCTTCAAATAATAATTTGCCATATTTAGCTAAGTAAACTGTTTGTGCAAAATATAAATATTTGTTAAGTCTGATATTGCCTTCATATGCCTTTCTATTATTAAATTCAACTAAATTTGTATTAAATATTTTTTTATTATTATCTTTAGACAAAAAATATTTGGCAACTTCTTTTGCAGTTATCATGACAATTACCTCCTTTTTATATTATATGTAATGATATAAATATTATAACATATATTTATGTCAACTTCAATATTTATATATATTTTTTCTTATATTCAATATTTTATCACACAAAGAATTAAAGTCAAGGGAAAATAACATAGGATTGTTGACTTTTAAAGTATATCATTGTATACTGTGAAAAGAAGAATTAGATTATGATAAAAGAATTATTAGGAGAGTACAAATATGAAAAAAGTTATAATAACCTTAGCAATTGTATTATTAAGTTCAATATTTGCAGGGACAGTATTTGGAGTAACAGGAACTGTTAATACAGATGAACTTAATTTAAGAGATGGAGCAAGTACAACAGGAACAAATGTATTAACAAAAATACATAAAAATTCACAATTAAATATATTAGAAGAAAAAGGAGACTGGTATAAGGTTAAATTTAAAAATTATGAGGGATATGTAAGTAAACAATATGTAGATAAAAAGCAAGACAATAACACAAATACAACCTCAAATGAAAATCAAACAGATAATAGTGAAATTAAAGTAAGTGAAAATGCAATAGTTTATGTATTGCCACTTATAAATTCAAGTAAAATATCTGAGATAAAAAAAGATGAAAAAGTAATAATTATTTCAGAAGTAGGAAATTGGAAATATATACAGACTGATTATATATCAGGCTGGGTTTTGGCTAGCAAAATAAATGGAAGTTTGAAAGATCAAAATAGTAAAGTTAATCAAAATGATGATAATATAGTAAACACCACTAGTGAAAATAATATTTCTAATAATACTGAAAATATTACTACTGAAAATACAACTAGTGGAAATATATCTGATGAAATTAAAAATACTATTACAATTGAAGATGCTTCAAACGAAAATGAGGTAAGCGAAACAAATAGTACAGATAACAATTCAGTAGTGTATCCAATGACTTTATATGTAAATGTAGAAGCTGTAAATATAAGAGAAAATCCTAATACGAGCTCAGAGATAAATGATAGTGCGGATAAGAATACTTCTGTAAAAGTAACAGGAGAATCTGGAGATTGGTATAAAGTAGAAGTAAATGGAGTAAAAGGATATATAATGAAAAAGTACCTATCAAAAAATAAGCAATAAAAAATCTATAAATTATATAAAAAAAGGTTGTAAAATCATCAAATTATAAGGATTAAGTAATAAATAATTTAAATACAAGAAATATGATATTCAAAGTCTAGAAATAAAAATTTAATAAATCAATAAAATAGGGGCGCAAGAAAAGAGAAAAAATGAAAAGAAGATATATTTGTGCCCTAACAATAATAATAGTAATATTAATAGTAGGGTTACATCAAAAAGATGTAACTCTATTTAAGTTCGCAGAAAAAGAACAGTATGTTATAGAAATAGAAAGTGAACCAGAAGAAAAAAATTACTATAATGTATATAATGGAAAAGTAGATGGAAAGAAGGTTTTATTATATATTCCAAAGAAATATGAGAAACTGACATATAAAGATAAAATAAAAGCAAAGGCAAAGTTTAATGAGCCTCAAAAGGCAAGAAACTCAGGATGTTTTGATTATTCATTGTATTTAAAAAGTAAAAAAATATGTGGAACAATTAAAGTAGAAGAAATTATAAACATAACTAAAGCAAAAAATATACCAATAATAAATAAGATTCAAAAAAGTATAAAAGAAAACTTTAAGGAAAATCTTAAAGAAAAAAATGCAAATTTAGCAATACGGGTTACTTTTAGGTGATAGAACTAACATTTCAGACGATATTCAAGAAGATTTTAAAAATGCAAATTTAACTCATATGTTAGCAATATCAGGAGCACATTTTTCTTATGTAATTTTGATAGTTACATGGATAAGCAAAAAATTTAAAAACAAAAAAATAGAACAAATTAGTTTAATAATAGCAATAATATTTTTTATGAATTTAACTGGAAATACACCATCAGTTGTGAGAGCTGGAATAATGGGAATAATGTTAATTTTAGCAAACTTGCTGAGAAGGCAGTATGATTTTTATACAGCTATTTGTACTTCATTATTAATTCAGATTATCCAAAATCCTTATGTAATATTTGATATAGGACTAATTTTGTCATATAGTGGAGTATTAGGAATAGTAAAATTTTATGATTTTTTTCATTCTAAAATAAAATTTAATCTTATTAGTATAACATTATCAGCAAATGTATTGATAATTCCGATAATGATATATAAATTTAATACAATTTCATTTACATTTATTATCTCAAATGTACTTGCGTCTGCAATTTTAGGATTAATAATCATGTTAGAATTTATAGTCTCAATAATTAGAATAAAGCCATTATTTATTATATTAGATATTTTGTTAAGTATTTTAAGTAAAATAGCTAATTTCTGCGCAAATTTACCGTTATCAAAAGTATATGTAACGACACAGACAGTATATATAGTTTTAGGAATCTATATACTTATTTATCTATTTGTAAAAAAAAGAAAATACATACCAATATTTATTGCTGTAATATTAATATTTAATCTAGGAGTAAAATTTTATAAATTACAAAATAATGAGTTAATAGTTAATTTCATTGATGTCCGGGCAGGGAGATAGTACGCTTTTAAACATAGAGGGGACTACATTAATGATAGATACTGGAGGAAGTTTAGATGATTCATATGACGTTGGAAAGAATGTATTACATAGATATCTATTAAATAAAGGCATAAATAAAATAGATTATATTATGCTTACGCATTTTGATTTAGACCATTGTGGAGGGGCGATTTTTTTATTAAAAAATATGAAAGTAAAGAATTTAATTATATCAAAGCAACCAGAAGAAACAGAAGCTTATGAAGAAATTATAACTTTAGCAAAAGAAAAAAATACAAAAATTATTTATGTAGAAAAACATGATATATTAAAAATTAAAGCTTTACAAATAAAGATTATTAATCCAGATGAAAATTTTATAACAGATAATCCACTTAATAATAATGCAATAGTATGTAAAATTGAATATAAGAATTTTAAAATGTTATTTACAGGAGATATTGAAAAGATAGCAGAGCAGAAAATTTTAAATGATGATTTGAAAGCAGATATTTTAAAGGTTCGGACATCATGGATCAAAAACTTCAACGACACAAGAATTTTTAGAAAAAGTAAGTCCAAGTGTTGCACTAATTGGAGTAGGAGAGAATAATAAGTTTGGACATCCAAGTGACGAAGTAATACAAAGACTAAAAGAAAAAAAGATAAAAATATATAGGACAGATTTAAATGGAGAAATAACAATTAGATTTGATAAGGACGGTTATAAAATAAAATCTAAATTTAGTACTGTAAAGTAAAAAAATAAACGAGATTCTGTAAAAGCAAATATATTTAAAACAATATCTTTATATGAGTTGAAAATACTATAAATATATTGTATAATGCGATTAGAGAAGAATAATGAAAGGTAAAATTTAAATAGAAATTATGAATTTAGAAGAGAGCATAGGATATAAATTTAAAAATAATAAATTACTAGAAGAAGCTTTAACACATACATCATATGCAAATGAAAAAGGAATAAAAAGCAATGAAAAATTAGAGTTTTTAGGAGATAGCATTTTAGAGTTTATATCTAGTAAATATTTATATAGTAGATTTCCTAACTTAAGAGAAGGAGAACTCACAAAAGTAAGAGCTACAGTTGTTTGTGAGGAAAGTTTATATGAAGTTGCTAAAAAACATAATATATCTAAATATATAAAAGTTGGTTATAGTGAAAGTATAAATAATGGAAGAAATAAGCCAACAATTCTTGCAGATAGCATAGAAGCAATTATTGCAGCTATTTATTTTGATGGTGGGCTAGAGGAAGCAGAAAAATTTATTTTAGCTAACTTGACAGAAGCGATTGAAATTGCTAGTAAAAATGTTGGACAAAAAGATTATAAAACTGTTTTACAAGAGAAGTTACAGAAAAATGGAGATGTTGACATTGAATATAAAATAATAGCAGAAAATGGGCCAGACCACGATAAAACATTTACAGTAGAAGTAGAAGTTAATGGAAAAGTCTTAGCAGATGGAGTTGGAAAAAGTAAGAAATTAGCTGAAATGCAGGCCGCTAAAAAAGCATTAGAAAATGTAAAATAATATTATGCACAAATGACCTATAAAATGTGGACAAACAGATGAAAAATTAATTATGAATTTTAAAACTGAAAGGAGATTATATAATTTAATTATATAATAAAAACTATATGAAGAAAGAATATGTAATACCAATTTTTGTACCAAATTTAGGATGTCCAAATGACTGTACATTTTGCAATCAAAAAAAGATAAGTGGACAGCAAACTAATGTAACTGCAAAGGATGTAAAAGATACAATTGAATATTATTTAAAGAATTTCAAAGATAATAACAAATACGTTGAAGTTGCTTTTTTTGGTGGAAGTTTTACAGGTATAGACGTAGATATTCAAAAAGAACTTTTAGAAGCAGCAAATGAGTACATAAAGAGTGGTGAAGTTAAGAGTATAAGAATATCAACGAGACCTGATTATATAAGTAAAGAAATACTAAAAATGCTTAAAAAATATAATGTAAAGACAATAGAATTAGGAGTTCAATCTTCTAATGATTATATATTAGAAAAAAGCAAAAGAAATCATACTTTTGATGATGTAATAAAAGCATCAAAATTAATAAGACATTATGGATTTAATTTAGGTCATCAAATGATGATTGGAATGCCTGAAAGTACGTTAGTTGATGAGATAAATACAGCAAAGGATTTAATAAGATTAAAACCTAAGATGGTAAGAATTTATCCTGTTCTTGTTATTAAAGGAACCGAATTAGAAAAAGAATATAAATCAGGAGAATATAAGCCTTTGACTGTAGAACAAGCTGTACAGAGATCAAAAGAAGTTACATATATGTTTAGAAAAAAGAAAATAAATGTGATTAGAATTGGGCTTCAAAATACTGAAGAAATTACTGATCCAAGTCAAGATAAAAGTGAAGTAGTTGCAGGTCCTTTTCATCCAGCATTTAGACAACTTGTTGAATCTGCTATGTGGTATGATAGTATTGCAGAAAAAATTAAATCTGCAAATACAAAAGTTAAAACAGTTGAAATAAAGATAAATCAAGAAGATGTAAATAATGTAGTAGGTCATAAGAAGGAAAATATATATAAAATAAAAGAGATGTATGATGTTGATATAGTGGTTAAACAAGATGAAAATTTGAAACCTGGTAAGTTTGAAGTAAATGTTTTAGAGACGTTTTAATATATAAAATATTTAAGATATATGAAATATCTAAAACATATAAAATTTATAATATGTAAAAATAATAAAATGATTAAAAATAGGATTATAGGAAAAACCTAAATTTATATGAAGGAGAAGTATGTTTTTTCATACAAAATAATTGATGGAATATAAAGTTGAATTAGACAATTTTGAACCTAGAGATGTTTTTGAATGTGGACAATGCTTTAGGTGGAATAAAGAAGAAAATGGTAGCTATACGGGAGTTTTTAGCAATTATGTAGTGAATGTTGAAAAGAAAAACAATGAGATAACTTTTTCAGGAAATTATAAAAGTGTTCAAGAAATAGAAGATTATTTTGATTTAAAAAGAGATTATAAAAGTATTATAGAAAAGCTAGAAAAAGTAGATGACAATTTAAAAAATAGCATATCTTATGGAAAAGGTATAAGAATATTAAATCAAGATTTATGGGAAACAATAATTTCATTTATAATTTCAGCTAATAATAATATTCCAAGGATAAAGGGTATTATTGAAAGATTATCTAAAACTTATGGTAAAAAAATAGAATATAATGGCAGGGATTATTATACATTTCCAAGACCAGAAGAATTATCAAATGCTTCAGTAGAGGATTTTAGAAAATTAGGTTTAGGTTTTAGAGATGTAAGATTATATGAAACAACACATAGTATTTTAGAAAAAAAGATAAATTTAGCAGATTTATATAATATTCCAACACTTGATGCAAGAGAAAAATTGTTAGAATTATCAGGAGTTGGACCAAAAGTTGCAGATTGTATACTTCTTTTTTCTGATTTGAAAAGATTTGATGTATTTCCAATAGATGTATGGGTTAGAAGAGTTATGAACGAATTATACATACATAATCCAGACGAAAGTAAAGTAAGTAAAAAAGAGATACAAAGACTTGCAGATGAAAAGTTTGGAGGGCTCCAAGGAATTGCTCAACAATATTTATTTTATTGGAAAAGAGAGGCATAGAGCATTAAGAAAGCTAGTTATATAAATAGAAAGGAAAATTGAGTTGAAAATTATTTATGGTACATCTGGTACAGGAAAAAGTGAATATATATTTAATGAAATAAAAAAGAGCAACGAAAAAAAGTCATATATAATTACGCCTGATCAATTTTCTTTTACAACAGAAAGAAAGCTTATAGATTATTTAGATGAAGGGGCAACATTAAAATGTGAAGTCCTTTCTTTTGAAAGAATGGCATATAAGGTAATAAAAGAATGTATAAGTGATAACCTAAAAACTATTGGTAGATCAGGAAAAGCAGAAATTATATATGATGAGATTGTAAAAAATCAAAAGAAACTAAAGTTTTTAGGTAAATCGCAAGAAAACATAGATACAATAATTACACAAATAGTAGAATTTAAAAAGCATAATATAACGGTTGAAGCATTGGAGAAGCAAAAGGAAAGTACAGAAGATGAATATTTAAAGGCAAAGCTTAATGATATGCTTATTATGTATAAGGCGTTAGAAAGCAAAATTGATAATATTTTTGTTGATGAAAATGATTTACTAAATATACTTGCTGAAAATTTAAAAACGAGCCATTTATTTGATAATGCGGTATTTTATATAGATGAATTTTCTGGATTTACAAAACAAGAATATCAGGTAATTAGTGAACTTAATAAAATTGCAAAAGAAATTTATATAACTGTATGTACTGATGATTTGAGAATTACTAAATCTCCA
The DNA here is from genome assembly GCA_947588945.1 of uncultured Clostridia bacterium. Classification (GTDB taxonomy): domain Bacteria; phylum Bacillota; class Clostridia; order TANB77; family CAG-508; genus CAG-793. The sequence continues at coordinate 2,372 of CANPZY010000020.1, read as the reverse complement.
GAGGCTGATATTTTTTATGATAATAAACAAACTGTAGATTCTCTTTGCCAAATGTTTGATTTGGACAAAGAAAAACAAATTAAGCTAAGTCAAAAGTATAGATTTAAAAATAAAGAGCTTGAACATTTAGAAGAGAATTTTTTTACTGTTCCTTATAAAGTGTACAATGAAGATACTAAAAATATTAAATTATTTTTAGCTGAAAATAAATATTCTGAGATTGAGCACATAGCTACTAACATAGTAAAATTAGTTAGAGATGAAGGATATAGGTATAATGAAATAGCTGTAATAACAAAAGAAATTGAAGAGTATTCAAGCTTGTGTAAAGCAATTTTTGCGGAATATGAAATACCAGTTTTTATTGATACAAAAAAAGATATTACTCAAAATGTAATAATAAAATATGTTTTATCAATTTTTGATATTTTTACAAAGAATTGGTCTTATGAAGCAGTATTTAATTATTTAAAGACAGGAATTATAGAAATAGATAATATTTACGAATTTGAAAATTATTGCTTAAAATGGGGCATAAGAGGCAAGAAATGGTACGAAGAAAAATGGAATTATGAAGTTGAAGAAAATGCTGAAAATTTTAATGATATACAGGAAAGGATTACAGTACCATTATTAGAGTTAAAAGATAAAATAAAGGAAAATAAAACTGCAAAGCAAATAAGCCTTGAAGTATATAATTTTTTGAAAGAACAGCTTGTAGGTTTTATAAAAAAAGAAAAAGATTTAGAAGCATGGAAGATTGTATGTGAAGTTTTGCAAGAAATATCTGAAATATTTGAAGATGAAAAGTTTTCATTTGATGATTATTCTAAAATATTAAAAACAGGTTTAGCATCTAAAGAATTAGGCCAAATTCCACAAACTATTGATAAAGTTACAGTAGGAGATGTAAATAGAAGTAGAACTCATAAAGTAAAGGCAGTATTTATTATTGGAGTAAATGATGGAGTATTTCCAAGTTCAGCAACAGCAGAAGGATTTTTTAATGATTTAGATAGAGAAAGACTAAAAGAACAAGGATTTGAACTTGCAAAAGGTTCAAAAGAAAAATTATATGAGGAAAATTTTAATATATATAAAGCTTTTACAACTGCAGAAGAAAAGCTATTTGTTTCGTATGTTTCAAGTGATTTTGATGGCAATGCATTAAGAAAATCTTTACTAATATCAAAATTAAAAAGAATGTTTAAAGACTTAAAAGAAGAAACAGAAGATATTGATGAGATTTTAACTAAGGATGTTACTTTTTCAAAATTATTAGATAATCTAAATAATGATGATTGGAATGAAGTATTTGACTGGTATAAACAAAATGAGCCAGAAAAGCTAAAATCTGCAATAGCAGGATTTTATTATTCAAATGAACCAGAGAATTTGAACAAAGAAATGGTAGAAAAATTGTATGGTGATGTGTTAAAAACAAGCATCTCAAGAATGGAAACATATAGAACATGTTCTTTTTCATACTTTTTAACATATGGTTTGCAACTATCAGATAAAGAAAAATTAGATATAAAACCAATAGACACTGGAAGTTTTATGCATGAGATAATAGATAAATTTTTTAAATGTGCAAAAGATATAAAAACAATTTCTGAAGAAGAAATAAAGGAAATTTTAGATGAGATAATAGACGAAGAGTTATTGCAAAATAAGAAGTTTGGATTAACTGCTAAGTATAGAACTTTGGTGCAAAGATTAAAAAGAGTAATTTTCTTATCAATTAAATATATAGTACAAAATTTAAAGAACAGTAAATTTGATGTATTAGGTACAGAAATTAATTTTGGAGATGATTATCCACCAATTGAAATTAAGCTAGATGATGGAAAAAAGGTTTTAATAACTGGAAAAATAGACAGGGTTGATATTGCTCAAATGCCTGACGGTAAGTACATTAGAATAATAGACTATAAATCATCATATAAAGATATTGACTTAAATCAGGTTGTAGCAGGATTGCAATTACAATTAATAACTTATGTTGATGCAATTCAAAAACATAATGAAGATTTTAAGACGGCAGGAGCATTATATTTTGCATTAGTTGAACCTAAATTAATAAGCAATAAAAAAGGTTCGAAGACGATCAATTTAAAGCAACTTGAAAAAGAAGATATAGAGAAAATAATTCGAGAAAATTATAGAATGAATGGACTAATTTTAGCAGATGCAAATATAATAAATTCAATGGATTATAATATAGAAAAAGGTGAATCTTATGCTTTACCAATTACATTAGATAAGAATGGAAAAATTGATTTTGAAAAATCAAGCACAATAACTAGAGAAGAATTTGAAAAATTACAGAAATATACAAATAAAATAATTAAACAAATTTCTTCTGAAAT
>CANPZY010000019.1 GCA_947588945.1 uncultured Clostridia bacterium | reverse complement strand
CCATCTGTAAAAATTGTATTTTTACATTTTCTGCAATCTTGGCTTCTATATACATTCTCTGACTCACAAACTGTATCACATTTTGAAACATTAATACTGTCATAATTTCTTTCAGTTGTCGTATAATTAATTTTATCCCATATTTTTAAAATTTCATCTAAAGATTCTATTTCTTTTTTTGGTCTTATCCATCCTTTATAATTGTCATATTTAATCATATTTTCTTGTCTTATATATTTATTAGAATTAATTGAAGATGCCCATGTTTCTTTTCCATCTACTGCATCTATAACTTTGTTTGGTAATTTAATATCAAATGCAAATTCTGATAACACTTCATCAATACTTAGCAAACATTTTTGTTCAAAAATCCCCATAAAAATTTCATCTAATACTTGTTTACATTGTTTATCATTCATTTTTAATATTCCTTTTTTTAATTAATTATTTTCAAAATTAACCCTTTTTCTTGAAGTTGATTGTTTAGACATCATTTCTTTTAGTGTACTTTTTGTATTAACATCAAATTTCTTTTTTGCTTTAATTTCATTTTTTTTAACTATATTATTCTTTTGAAAAACATTTTTCTTTCTTGGTATAGATATAAATTCAAGTGTCCTTCCCTTAAAAGCTGATAACATTCTCCCATTTTTTCCAATTCTTACGATACATTCTCTATCATTTAATTCTGCTAATAGTTTCAATTTTATAAATATTGAGTTTCTAACCGCAACGTCCATTTGCATATTTTTTTCTAATGTTATTGCATCTAATCTAGACACTCTAAAAATAAAGTAATTTACCACATTTGTAAATATTGCTTTTTGTAAATTATTACTAATTTGGTCAAAATATTGTCCTGCTAAAATTAGTGATAAATTATATTTCCTTGTTTCTGCTAAAAATCTTTCTAATATTGGATTTTCAATTAAAGCTACTTCATCTATCACAAGAATGATATGTTCATTAAACGTATGTGCTTGAACTAATTGTAGTATTTGTTGCATTGCAAATCCTGCAATTGTTTTTGTAATATTTAGACCTAAAGACACTTGATCTAATGATAATATCGTAATAAAATTTTCTTCTATTTCATCTCTTATATTTTTTATCAAATTATTTTCATTCATTGCTGGTAACAATTGCATTTCATCTATAAAAGAAATTATTGGAGAAATGGCTTCTTGATATGATTGTGTTTTTAGCTCATTAAAATCCATTTTAAAAAATTCTATTATGTTAGGCGCAATATCATTTTCAGCTTCTCTCATTGCTTTATTTCTATATTCAATTTCTGTTAATAATTTTCTTAAATTTATTAAATTAAAATTTCCTTTTTGTAATAGCAAATGTATACTATACCTAAGCACTCTTTCTAATTTTGAATTATACTTATCTGCAATAATTATTTTAAATATTGACATTATTGATTCTACTTCAGAAATTATATCGTCAGATGAATTTACAAACAGATTCACGCTACTTTCCTTTGTTTTAAAATCTATTACATTTGTATCTTCTAATCCTCCAATATCATCCTCTATTGCACTATGTGGATCAATTACGATTACCTTATATTTCATTTTATTAGATTTATTTTGAGATAATTTTTCTATTAAAGAACATATTAGTTTTGACTTACCTGTTCCACTAGCTCCTATTACAATAGAATGTTTATCAAAGTCATAATTTTTATAATTTAAATATAGTTTATCTTGTAAATATGGAAATACATCAGCTTCAATTATTGAGTCTTTTTTATCACTCGTTAATACGTTTATTACTTTCTTTACATCTAGATATTTAGCTTCATTTTTTGAATAGAAAAATCTTACATGTGTGCTAAAATCAATACTTATAAAATTATATATGCTACTATTTCCAAATAATTTTCTATCTATAATTTTTCCTTCTTCATTCTTTAAATATAAATGAGTGGTTGATAAATAGCTATGACGATTATGATTAAAAAACATAATTTTAATATTATTTATTTTTTCTGATTTTCTTGTTTCAAATCTATCATATACATCTAAAAAAGTTTTATAATTATTAGTGCAGATAAATGGTACTCCAAAGTAACTTTTCTTTTTAAAATCCATATTTGTTTTTCTAATTAAAAAATCCCCTAAATCTCCTAATATTGGCGGAATTAATCTTTTAGTTTCTATAAAATATCTTATATAATTACTTTCAATATGTATCCATAAATTCCAATGCTTAAATAACCCATTTATTTGAGATACTTTAAGAATCAATTTTAACCATTCTTCTCCTTCTATATATGGAGTTGTTGGATAAATTTCAAATATGTTCTTTTTCATTTTTCATACCTCTTATTATTAATTTTATCAAATTTAGCTTTAAAAAGACTGACTTTTTCTTTACAAAAAAAGTCAGTCTTCTATTGGTATTAAAAAATCTGTTATATTATCATGATAATATTCTAATTCTGGTATATCTTTAAAATGATACTTAGAAATAGGTAAAAATTTTTGATAAAACATATCAGATGCTGCTTGTATTTCATCTACTTCTTGAGATTTTATTCTAATCATTATCCATTTGCCTTTTGGAATTATCTTTTTTTCGAGTCCGTCAATCTCTTTATCATACATTATCCAATATGCCTTTACAAAGTATCTATCCTTATCCTTATATTCTATCATTCCATATAGTGGCTCTCCATATTTTTTTGCCATTTGTTGATAAAATTTAGGTGCTAAACCTTTTATCTTTTCATTATTTGTATTTTTATACTTTCCATACAAAACTAATTGTTCTTTTTCAATAATCTTATAGTCAATTTTCTTAGCTTGTTCATTCATTTCATTAAAATGTAACTTCGTATATATTTTTAAATTTTTAGGATTCTTTTTTATCTCACTAGGCTTTACTCCAAAAAACTTTTCAAATGCTCTTGAAAATGAAGTAGCATTTTCATACTGATATTTTACTGCTATATCTATTATTTTTGCATTTTTTAAATATAATTCCTGTCCTGCATTTGAAAGTCGTCTGTTTCTTATATATTCCGTAAGTGATACATTGCATATCACTGAAAATATTTTTTGAAATGTATATTCATTTACCCCTACCATTTTAGCTAATTCTTTATAATCAATTTTTTCTTCTAGGTGGTCTTCGATATAATCTATTATATTATTTAGTTCTAAATAAATATTCATTTAATTTATCTCCTAACTATAAGTTTCTTTCTGCTATCTATTTATTTTAGTCTTTATTACTTATGAAACTAACATATAATCTATTATAAATATAATAATTATATTTATAATAGAAGGTCCTATTTGTTTTATTTATCCACTAAATAATACCATAACATTTAGCAATTTACAATATATATCAAATTTTTATTTCGCTACACTTTATACTTTTACCGAACAAATGTATTGCTTTTTATTTAAAAATGTAGTATTATAGAAAAGAACTTTTCTATTAAATAGATAGTTTAAAAAACTTATTTTTAAGTTATTTATAATTGAGTATGTAACTTATATTTAACATATAAGTTATGGTATTCATATTAGGAGGTTTTTAATTTGGATATATATTCTCAAAACATTTATGAAATAATTCAAAATGGTAATAAAAAACATATTTTAATTATTTATAATATTTCTTCAAATCATTATGTTGGCATAACTGTTCATACAATTGAATCTAAAAATGTTATATATGTAAAATCTATAGACAGATTTATTGATATTAATGATTTACAAGAATATAACAAGACAAATATTAAACGGATTAGTATATGTTAAGGGTAAATTTTTAAAAGTAAGCAATAAGGATTTTTATAATATATTAAAACTTTTAAAATTTTCTTTAATGAAAAAATTAGATAAAGAAATAGATTATAAAAATATTGAAAGAATCAAATACTTAAAATGGTGTTATGATAAATTATTATTAGATACTTCTAATAATAATATTTCTAACTTAAAACCATGTTCTATTTGTTGGGTAGATTTTGGACAAAATATTGGATCAGAATTAAGAAAATTAAGACCAGCTATTCTCTGGCGTTCATCATCTGATAAAAAGATGTGGACTGTAATTCCTCTAAGTAGTAAATGTTATAAAGATAAATATTATTTTCATTGTGATATAACTGGAATACCTTGTAGTACTGCCAAATTGGAATCTATGTCTAACTTTAGTTATAAAAGAATTAGAGAACCTTTTTTCTATAATAAAAAAATTGCACATCTATCTAAGGATGATTATAATAGTATTTTATTAGCATTAAAAAAATATTACACTTTTACTAATTAAAATCCAGTCAAAGTCTTGACTCTCTTAAAAAAATGTTTTATAATATAATTACATTTAATTGTTGCACATCGAAAGATGTGGAAGTTGTTTTTCAAAGACTAGTTTAACCTAGTCTTTGCTTTTTGTAATAATATTTTTTTATTTGCATATACTATAATTACATTTAATGTTGCACATTTAAATGTGGTTAGTTCGTTTATAAACGCTTTAAAATCCCTCTAATACAGAGGGATTTCTTATTTTTTATAATATACCATTTATAAATAACTTACAATATCTTCAAAAGTATCATATCCACTTTCACTATTTTGATATCCTACTCCAATAGGGAAATTAGGCACATATACTTGCTTTTCATCCTCTTCTATAAAATCATGTAGCCAACTAAACCAATTTCCAAATGGACTTCCAAAACTTCCATGTATTATAAAATAATTTTCCATTTATATTTAACTCCTAAAATAATTATTTAATTTTCTAAAATATTTAACTAATATTTCAAAGATAGCACTGCCACGCACTCCACATGTGACGTATAACAAAAATTATCAACTGGCGTTATAGATTTTAAAGTATAAGTATTTTCTAATTTTTGCAAATCTCTCATCAATGTTGCTGGATTACAACTAATATATATTAATCTTTCAAGTTTTAATTTACATAGATTATTAATAGTTGTTTCATCTAATCCTTTTCGTGGCGGATCAACAAAAACAATATTAGGCTTAATTTCATTTTTTATCAAGTCATTAAAAGCTTTTTCTACATCTCCAACAATAAATTCAATATTATCAATATTATTTATTTTTGCATTTTGCTTTGCATCATCTATTGCTTCTTTTACAATTTCTATTCCATACACCTTTTTTACAAATTTAGAAGCAAAAATACCAATTGTACCTATTCCACAATATAAATCACAAACAATATCATGTTTACTTAAATTTGCTTTTTCTATTGCTAAGTTATATAATTTTTCTGTTTGGTCATGGTTTATTTGATAAAATGAATTAGGTGAAATTTTAAATGTATACTCACCAATAGTATCGTTTATTGTTCCATCTCCATACAAAACAATATTTTTATCAGATAAGACAACATTTGTATTTTTAGTATTTACATTAATAACAACATTTTTAATATTGGGGAATTCTTTTATTAATTTTTCATAATCGTATTTCTTGTCTCCATTTTGAACAATGACACACATTATTTCATTTGTTCCAAAACCTTCTCTAATCATTATATTTCTAAGCAAACCTTTTCCAGTTCTTTCATCATAGATAGTATCATCCCAATTTTCTAAAATAAATTCCGCTATATTTTGAGAAGTTTTCGTTTGAATTTTACATTCTCTTATAGGAATAATATTATGACTTCTCTGTGCAAAGATTCCAACTTCTCTTTCTTGACTTATTGGATAGATTGCTTTATTTCTATAATATAAAGGTTGTTCCATGCCAATAGTTTTATCAACTTGTATCTTATTTTCTAGCATTTTATTTACTAGATTTTGTACCTTTTGTCTTTTTATTTCTAGAGTTTCATTATAATCTATATGTCTTAAAGTACATCCGCCACATTTATTGAATGTTTTGCAATCGTATTCAACTCTATATTTAGAAGCCTTAATAATTTCTACTACTTTAGCAAAACAATGTGATGAAAGTACTTTTAAAATATGGATTTTACATTTTTCTCCTTTTAAAGCTCCTATTACAAAAATGGTATAACCATTTATCTTTGCTATACCTTCTCCATCAGCTCCATAATCAATTATATCTACAATATATTCTTCATTCTTTTTTACTATGCAATCCATATCATTCCCTTTATTTGTATCTATATATTATTTTTCATCCTTTTTATTTTCTTGAATCTTTTCAATAATTTCATCTTTTTCTTTTAATCTATCATCACTAATTTGATCTAAAAGACCATTTAAATTAAATTGTTTAAGAGCGTCCTCTGTTTCTTCATCTATATCAATTCCTAAATCTTTTAAAAATCTATGTTTCATATCAAATTTTTCCTTTCTAATAAATACGTTATTTTTTATAGTTTAACATATACTTACTGTTTTTGCCATCTCATAATTCTAACTTCTAATTTATAATTTTATTATAGTTACTCAAAAATTCTTCTAATTTACTTGGATTTGGAAATATTTCATCAAATATATTATATAAAGTATCTGTTGCTTCATATTCTCCTATTGCATAACATTTTTTACCTAACCCATACGCAAACTAATTATTTTTCTATCATTTTATTATAAAACTAAATAATTTGCAATAATTACTTCATCTTTTTACTATAATTTATATGACTTTAAATTTACCATACATTGCAAAAAAACTTATAGAAAAAGTTCTGAGAGAAAAATTTTTTCTCCCAGAACCTAACTGAAACTATGATGTTGCGTTAAACTACATCAAATTAAAAATCTTTCAGGATTTCCCCATGCATCAACAGCTTCGTAATCATCAAATGTTACCCTACGAATTACTTGCCATTCTGCAAAAATAAATTTTTTTATAGAGTCATCCTCTAATCCTATTGCTTGTAATTTCTTTATAGCCATATTGTAACCTTTAGCAAACATCTGACGAGCATATTCAGAAACTATATCATAATACTCATATCCTCCCACTCCTGCCATTGCACTTGGATATACATTTGTTGCTTCTTCTGAAACAAGTAATAGTTCTGAAATTGTTAACTTGTTAGCATCTACTTTGCAAGGGCAAGACCAGCTAAAAAATTCACTTTCTGCCATAAATTTCTCGTTTTGGCTTTTATCAGATTCACGAGAATATATTACAGTTTGTTCATCAAAAATAAATTTCTCAATCTGTTCATTTGTAAAGCCAATCGACTTTAGCCGTCTATTCAATTCCTCCTCGCAAATTTCTGACTCTAATTCCTGATTAATAAGTAATTCTGATGTCATCACCTTTTCAAAATTTTGACATTTAAGCATTTTCTCCTCCAGAAAAGTATTATTTGAATATGGTTTATAGTTTCATTTTTTTCTCCCTTTCCTATTTAGAATATAGAGAAAAAATATTGCTTTGACAAAAAGTATTATATCATATTCATTTACATAAATCAATTAATAATAAACAAATACCATTCTTTAAGGATGATATTTGTTTATATCTTTTTCCTCTTCTTTATATTTTTTCTAAAATTTCTCTTAATACTTTTTCTCTGTCTTTTGAAGTATCAATATATTTTATTTTATATTTAGGACATTCTATTTTCAACATTTCATTACAATTATACCAATCTTTTGCATGTTCTAATAAATAATCTTTAGATAATCCATAAGTCCAACTTTCTTCTGTATCATATGTTATACATTGATTTACCATATCTTCTGGCTTTAAATCTCCTAATCCTAAACATAACACTATTGTATTATCAAAATCTATCATTTCTTTAACAATTTTAGGGTGTAATTGACCACTTTCTAATATGTAACCATATCCTTTTGTATCTTTTCTAATTAGTGAATTATAAAATTCTAAAAGAGTTCTCTGAAAATACTCTCCATGTTCAAATTCTTTTTGTTTATCTACATTTTTTGTATAATATTGTTCTTCTTTTTTTGCTCTAATCATTGCCCATTTTAAAGCATCACTATGGATCAAATTGTAACTATTATATTTTTCCTTTATCATCTTGCTCAAAGTCGTTTTTCCAGCTCTACCTATTCCCATAATTAATATATTTTTCATAATTCGTATCTTACCTTTCTATACTTTTTCACATACACTATTATTACTTTCATCTTTTTTATTCAATTTTTAAATAAAATTAATGTATAATTATATATCCTAAACTCATAATACCAAATTTTATTATTATAAAGTTTCTAATAAAAGAACCAAGTATCATTAAAACAATAGATATACTCAATAATATTGGTAAAATTACCCCTACTTTTTCTTTATATTTGCTATGTATCTTATTAAATGCCATATTAGAAATAACTCTTACAATACGAGAAATACATAAGATAGCACCTATTATTAAAGCTGTTTTTTCCACATCAAAGTTTAAAAGTAATTCTTGTTGTATAAATAGTTTTCCATTTGATTGTCCAGAATTTACAAAATGAGATAATCATTGTTACTGTCGCATATATAGTATTAGATTTTGTTTTAACTTTTATATATTCATTATTCCTATTTTGTAATTCAAGATTATTCTTTAATACTGCATTTGACATATTTTGAAATGTAAATGCGATTTCATAAACAACCTTACCTAAAGCTATAACTAAATAATTTTGCCCAAATGTTAATTTTTTACAACTGTTAAAAACAATGTATCTATTGCCACCCAAAATAGCAAATCACTTGATAAACCAGAGTACCAAGGAAATATCTTATCAAACTTTGTCATCTTTTCTTGTTTCATTTTTCTCTCCAATTTATTTTTATTACATATTAATATATGTAATAACGACACATTCCCTAGTCAAAAGTAGAATGTGCCGTTATTTTTATTCCTTATCTATAAGTTTGTTAATATACTGTATGTATATAAGTTATTCAAAACTAGTTACCTCAATTAGAGGAAATATATAAAAGTTTTAACTTGATTAAAAGAATATCATATTTAACACAAAATTGCAATAAGATTATATCATATGACGTATTTACAACTCGTCATCATTTGCTCTCTTGATGATTGATACAAATATCAATCAGTTTATTAAAGTATATCATATTTTTTTATTTAAAAAAAACTCAGAGAAGTAACGAACTCCTCTGAGAAATCAATCCATTTGTTTTCAGATACATACAAATTCTAAAAAATTCGTTAAAAATATGAATACCCACATTCCACCATATACTAATTCTTTTGTACGTTTTTCTTTTTCAATGACTGTTGCTCTTATTATTCTAATTAGAGCTGTCCATGCTATCATAACAAGAAAAACGATATATAATGCTGTTCTTGCTATAAAGTCATCATGAAAGAAACATTTGTACATAACTCCAGTGAATACAGTCATAAAAGTAATAAAATGTAACAAATTAAAAATAAAACTATTCACTACTTTTTCAGTTATTGGTTTTACTTTTTTGGATATTTCTGATATAAATTTAGAAAATGAATGAGTTTTAAAATACTCTTCCAGACTGTTGATTTCAGAATAAAAAGCACCCCAAATAGTCAAAAAACCAACAAAAGATATGCCGAATACTACAAAGAGCCAAATTCTTGGATCAATACTGTAGTATTGCCGAATGTGATACTGAGCAATGAAAAATACTACAACTGCCGATATCGTTTCTAAAATTTTTAACAATTTCTTTTGCATAAAGTTCATCCTTTCTTAATGTTTTGTGGATCGATTTTTTTGTTCTAAATGATAGAAACTATATTTATTATAATACATAATTCCTTACTTTTCAACTTTTTCATTTTTTTATTCATACACTTTGTCTTGACGGAAGTCCTAACCACCTATGAATTTAGGAATTATCCCATAAACCGAATTTTGAGAAGTAGTTTTATTAAATGCACAAGCCAATTCAATTTTAGATAATAATTCTTTACTTATTTTAATTTCTTTTTTGATAATATTAATCATCTTACACCTTACTTTCGATTAAGATAAAAGGCACGAAAAAAATCGACCTTTTACAGCCGATTTAATCTTTTTTCGTCTAGTGCGACGATTATATCTTTTGGTGCGAATGAAGGGACTCGAACCCCCACGTCGTGGACACTGGTTCCTAAGACCAGCGCGTCTACCAGTTCCGCCACATTCGCATATATATTTAGTCAAATGATTGACAATATTTATAATACTATTTTTATATTTATTTGTCAAGGTATTTCAATAAAATATTTATAATACTTCCTCTCTTAATTTCTATAAAAAAATAAGAAATAGAGGAGAAAACCAAATATCCATTTTCTCCTCTACTTTGAAATTATGCATGAAGAACTGCCACCGAATTAAATCCTTTGTAATCTAATTCGTCATTATGAAGAACCCAAAGCAAATCCCCTTCATGAACAGACAGTTGTTCTGCAACAGCCGCAAAAGTAAGTCGGTCATATCCCAAATACCCAATCGTATCGCATTTGCAGTTGCCACAGGCAGGTGCCACACTAATTACCTTTACTTTTGTCATCATAATTTTATTTACCTCCTAATAATTTATTTTCGAGATACTAAATACAAACTTTAAATTACTGTTTGTTATCCATTTAAGAAAATGGAACTGTTACCATGAGACTTTAACGTCGCAACCATCTTTTTGCGAATCCGAACGTTCAACATCATAGCCCAGACGTTTGAGCCAATTTTCCGTAGGTTCGGAAATCCAGATGTGAAGCCAGCAGTAGGTTTCGCCTTTCTCAACAGTAGATAAAATTTTTTCTTCAACTAATTTCCTTTCCTGCAAGCCTTTTTCAGTTTCTAACGATTCAACCTTACTCCGCGCTTCTTTTGCTGTAATCATATGATAACCTCCTAAAAATTTGATTATGTTAAATTAACATAATCAAATTATACATCATTTTTTATCAAAAAGCAAGTTATATCAATTTTTTACAAACTACTTTCAAATTGTGTTACATTAACACAATAGTATATTCTTGACTTTTTAATTATATTTTCTCAATTAAATTTTGCATTGTATACCAAGCAAGTTCTGCACATTTAACTCTAGCTGGCATATTTGATATATTTTTTAAAGCTATTGCATTTTCTAATCTTTGCTGTTCTTCCTCTGTTACATCTTCCCTTTTTATCATTTTTAAAAATATATTTATAAGCTCTATTGCTTCTTGTTTTGTTCTTCCCTTTAATAAATCTATCATTATTGAAGTAGAGGCTTGAGATATTGCACATCCATGTCCTGTAAAAGATAAATCTTCTATAATATCTCCATTCATTTTCACTTCAAGTGTAATATCATCTCCACAGCTTGGATTATGCCCATGTTCTTTTTCTGTAGGATCTGTTAAATTTCTTTTATTATAAGTCGCCATGCTATGTTCCATTATTATATCTGTATATATTGAATCTAAATCTTCCATTTACAATTATATTCCTTTCTTGTTATTAGTGTCTTATTAATTTTTGTATAATATATTTTTAGAAAGGCTTTTTATAAACCTTTATTATTTAATCCATTTAGCAAACATTTCTTTTGTTTTTAATAATGCATTTATTAATCTATCAACATCTTCTTTTGTATTGTATATATAAAAACTTGCTCTACAAGTTGAATCTATTCCCATATATCTTAGTAATGGTTGAGCACAATGATTTCCTGAACGTATACATACATTTTCACTATCTAAAATACTTGATACATCATGAGGATGTATTCCTTTTACATTAAATGAAATTACAGCTGTATGTTTGTTTAAATCTTTTGGACCATATAAAGTTACAAAGTCTAACTCTCTTAATTTAGGAATTGCATATTCCATAAGTTCTCTTTCTATTTTTTCTACGTTATCCATTCCTATATTTTCTAGATAATCTATTGATGCAGATAGTCCAACTGCTCCACCAACATTTTGTGTTCCAGCTTCAAATTTCGTTGGAACAGGCGCATAAGTTGTATCTTGCTCATATACATATTCAATCATGTCGCCACCATATAAAAATGGTTTCATTTTATCTAGCAATTCTTTCTTACCATATAAAACTCCAATTCCTAATGGAGATAACATTTTATGACCTGAAAATACCAAGAAATCTGCATCTAAATCTTGAACATCTATCTTCATATGTGGAGCACTTTGTGATGCATCAACAACTACTATTGCTCCTACACTATGTGCCTTTTTTATTATTTCTTTTAATGGATTAATTGTACCTAATACATTTGATACTTGGGTTATTCCAACTAATTTTACTCCGTTTGTTATTTTGTTATTTATTTCATCAATTGGAATTTCCCCTTCTTGATTTACATACATATAATCTAATTTTGCACCATTTTTCTTAGAAACATATTGCCAAGGCACTAAATTAGAGTGATGCTCCATTATTGAAATAATTATCTTATCATCTTTCTTTATATTTTCTAATCCATAACTATAAGCAAGTAAATTTAAACTCTCTGTAGCGTTTCTAGTAAATATTATCTCTTCTGGATTTTTTGCATTTATAAATTTTGCTACTTTGTATCTTGCTTCATCATATTTTTCTGTCGCTGTAATGCTTAATTTATATGCTCCTCTATGTGGATTAGCATTTGCTTCTCTATAAAAATCATTAACTGCTTTTAATACTTGAACTGGCTTCTGTGTTGTAGCTCCACTATCTAAATATGCTATGTTTTGATTTTCTAATATAGGAAAGTCTTTTCTAATTTCATAACTTGTCATTTTTTCTAATTGATATATTTATTAGCTTAAATACATCATTTGCTCCTTGTATTATATATTTAGGTTTTTATTAGGATTTGCCCATAAACCTTTATTACTTATTTATTTGCATTTATTATATTTATAATTTTAATTATAATAATTTTTTTATCTATTAGTTTAATTACATTTATTTTTTATAATGTTTCATCAATTATACTTATAATTTCATTTTGTAATTCTTCATTTTTTATCTCTTTTAATATTTTACTAAAATTGGCTTTTACTATTAACTTTCTTGCGTCATTGTAAGATATTCCTTTTGTCATTATATAAAATAGTTTTGCTTCGTCAATTTTACCTGATGATACACCATGCTCCCCTTCAACATTTTCTTCTTTACAAAGTAATATTGGAAGCGATTTAGAAATAGCTGTATCAGATAAAATCATACAATTTTCATTTTCTATACCTTTTGAGTTTTCTGCTCCTTGCTTAAAATTAATTATTCCTTTGAAGTTCTTATGCGCATTACCACTAATAGCACCTTGAGTATTTATATTGCATTTTGTATACTTTCCATAAACTTCTATATTATAGTTTATGTCAATTGTATCATTATTTGTTCCTAAATAAATAGATTTTACATTGTTTTCTGCATAATTACCTTCTAATCTTGAAAAATAGTTTGAAATCTTAGTTTTTCCACCAAGTTCAGCTAATATATAATTTACTTTTGATTGCTCTTTTTGTGTATTTTCAATAGCAATAAAACTTTCTGCATCATTATCAAGTATATTTGCTATAATTATTTTTGATTTTGAATTCTCTTTTGCTATTGTTTCTAATTTTAAATAATGAAAATATTTATTATTTTCTTCTGAACTATATTTTAAAATAAAATCTGCTTCTGCATTATTCTCTAATTGTATTTTTATATTATCAACTAATACTGTATTATCTTCATCAAAGTTAAAATCAAGTATAACTGGTTCTTTTAATTTTTCTCCTTTTGGAACTGTCAATGTTAAAGTATAATTTTCATTTAAACTTAATCCTATTTTTGATGTTTGTTTTGAATTTAAAACATCTATTCCAATATTTCCTATTTCTATTTTGTCCATTTCATAAGTAATTATAATGGCATTATCAAATCTTTTTACTACTGGTAATTCCATTTCTAATTCAATATTATTTATTCCAAAATTATTAGCTGTTCTTACACTTGTTTCATTTAATGTATACTTATCCATAATTCTCCTTATATTCCTTTTTTGTTTCCTATAACTTACTGTAACTTGAAAATTTAATTTCAATTGTTAAAATTTTTTCAGTAAATTTCACTTATATTTATTTCTTGCATAAGTTTTCTTAATCCTTGCAAAAGTTATCCGATTGCTCCTTTTAGTTCTAAATTAATCAAGTTATTCATTTCAACCGCATATTCTATAGGAAGTGCTTTTGATATTGGGTCTGCAAATCCTCTTACTATCATAGCTTTTGCTTCTTCTTCTGATATTCCTCTCGACATCATATAAAAAATCGCCTGCTCAGATATTTTTCCTATTTTAGCTTCATGTGAAAATTCAACTTCTTCTGTCTGTATATCGTTTACTGGGATAGTATCAGAACGTGATATACTATCTAACATAAGAGATTCACACGATACAAATGTTTTAGATTTTTTTGCAATAGGTCTAATTTTTACACTACTTCTAAATGTACATGCTCCACCATCTTTTGAAATTGATTTTGAATTAACAACTGATGAAGTATTTTCTGCATTATGAACTATTTTAAGTCCTGTATCTAAGTCTTGTCCCTTTCCTGCAAAAGAAATTCCTGTAAATTCACATTTAGCATTTTCTCCATTTAATATGCTCATTGGATAAAGCATTGAAATTTTAGAACCAAATGAACCTGTTACCCATTCTATTTTTCCATCTTTTTCTACTATAACTTTCTTTGTGTTTAAATTCATCATATTTTTAGACCAATTTTCTATTGTAGAATATCTTAAAAATGCTCCTTCTTTTACAAACAATTCAACACATCCTGCATGTAGATTGATTTCATTATATTTTGGAGCTGAACAACCTTCTATAAATTGAAGTGATGCTCCTTCATCTACAATGATTAATGTATGTTCAAATTGGCCAGCACCTTTTGCATTTAACCTAAAATATGATTGAAGAGGAATATCTAGTTTTACTCCTTTTGGCACATATACAAAAGAGCCTCCAGACCATACTGCATAATGAAGTGCTATAAATTTATGGTCAGTAATTGGCACACATTTTGTAAAATATTGTTTAACTAAATCTGGATATTGTTTTACTGCTGTATCAAAATCAGTATAAATTACACCTTGTTTTACTAATTCATCTTTTATGCTATGATATACAATTTCAGAGTCATATTGTGCACCAACTCCAGCAAGTGATTCTTTTTCTGCTTCTGGTATTCCTAAGGCATCAAATGTGCTCTTTATATCTTCTGGTACATCATTCCATGATGATTTCATATCTGTTTTAGGTCTTACATAAGTTGCAATTTTGCTCATATCAAGTGTGCTTAAATCTGGTCCCCAAGTAGGCATGGTTAATTCTTCATATACTTTTAATGCTTTTAATCTTAAATCTAGCATCCATTTAGGCTCGTCCTTTTTACTTGATATTTCTTTAATTACTTCTTCTGTTAAACCTATTGTTTTAAAATCATAATCTTCTTTATTTTTTATATTATATATGTTTCTATTTACTTCTTCTATTCTTGTTTTAGACATCTTTAAACCTTTCATATCCTTCTTTTTCAATTATATTTGCTAAATCAGCATTCCCTGTCTTTATTATTTTGCCATCTACTAGGACATGCACAAAATCTACTTTTATTTCTTGAAGTATTTTTGTTCCATGTGTTATTATTAATACTGCATTCTCATCGTTTTTATACATACTAATTCCTTTTGAAACTGTTTTTATTGCATCAACATCAAGTCCTGAGTCAGTTTCGTCAAGAATCGCTAATTTTGGTTTAAGCATAAGCATTTGTAGAATCTCATTTTTCTTTTTCTCTCCACCAGAAAAGCCAACATTTAAATCCCTATTTCCATAAGATGCTTTCATGTTTAACTTTTCCATATTCTCTTCTATTTCTTTTTTAAAAGCAAATATTTTTATTGGTTCCTTACTTCTTGCAGTTTTTGCAGTCTTTAAAAAATTAACTACTGATATTCCTGCCACTTCTTCTGGACTTTGGAAAGACATAAAAATTCCTTTTCTTGCGATTTCGTCAGTTTTTAAATCATTTATTTTTTCACCTTCAAATTTAATTGTTCCATCTGTAATCTTATATTGAGGATTATTTAAAATAATATTTGCAAGTGTTGACTTTCCTGCTCCATTAGGTCCCATTATTACATGGACTTCTCCCTTATTTATTTTTAAATTTAATCCTTTTAATATTTCTTTTTCTCCTGCTTTTGCATATAAGTTCTCTATATTTAATAATTCCATTTTTATTCCTTAAAAAAATATTTAGATTTTAGGATATCTATAAACCTTAAGTTAGATTTGTCTAACATTTATATGTTACCATTTTAATACTGTTTTGTCAATATAAACTATTATATAAAAATAAATTAAAAATTTACTTTACAAAATTGCATTTACTTTTTCACTTGACCAAATTAAAAATTTAATGAGTTAATATAAAAATTTTACGGGTTACTATAAATAATATACAAAAAATGAATCTAAATCTTAACAATTCAGATTCAATTTTATTTTTAATCTTTAAATAAATTTTCTATAGCTTCCTTATAAATATTCTTAGCAACCATGTATCCATTAGGATCAAATCTAATATAATTTTCAAGCATTACTCCACTATTTACCTCTAATATTAATAATTCATTTTCTGTAGTTTGAATTATATCAACACTTCCAAACCTTAAATTAATCTCTTTACAAACTCTCTTTGCAAGTTTTACTAATTTATCTTCTAATATTTTATCATCTACTTTTTTTGCTATTGAACCTTGTGAAAGGTTGAATTTCCAATTATATTGAAACTTCTCATTATCATTAAGTACTTTATCATATTTTGAATCTTCCAATTTATCAATAAAATAGTCATGATTAAATTCAAGAAGCAACTGTCTTATAGTTTTCTTCCCATCGCCAATAACAATTGGTAAATATTTTGCATATAATAGTTTATTTTCTCCATCTAACATAATTGCTCTATATTCATGCTTTATATTATAATAAGGGCATATACTAATAGAATAATTGTTAGTGAATATTTTATCTAAAATATCATCTATTTTATTAATATCAGTTACTTCAAATACATTATGTCCGCATGTTCCATTATTAGGCTTTATCACTATATGATTATTGTTCTTAATAAAATAATTTTTAACATATTCGTAAGTATTACAGCCAATTGCATAATCTAAATTATTATTTTTATTATAAACTATTTTATGTTCAATTATAGGTATTTTCTTTTCTCTTAAAACATCATATAAAGCAAATTTATCATCTGCAATTGATCCTATTCCATGTGAATTTAAATCAAATTTATAGCCAGAAGTAAACCTAGTTTTTCCATTTTTTTCTAGCATTATTACCCAATCTTTAGATAAAAATTTATATTTTATATTTTCTTCATTACAAATTTCTTGTATTATATTTTTAAAATCTATATTCATATAGATAAAATCTCCTCTAAACTTAAAAATGTCCCCTCTGTATTGCAAATGGGTAGAATGCAATTTAGCCTCCTATTCTATTAATCTCAATTATTAATCCACGCATTTAACGTTATTATACCAAAAGCCTATATCGTTCCTTGGTTGATGGAGAAATATTGACACAACTCCACCAGTTAAATTGTTTTCTTCTGCATAAGAGATAGCCTTTTCAAGTTCACTCACTGCAGTCTCTACAGTACTAGCATCTGCCGCTCTTTTAATATATTGTTCGCAGTTTACATTAAATTCTACATATGCCGATAACCGTAAAACTGCCCACACTGTAAAAAACGGTACTGCTAAAAAAAAGAAGCAATCTCCTATCTTTTTTCTTCAATCTCATTTTGTAATCCTCCTAATATAGTTTTTTGAGACATATATAAAATAACATATACAATACATATTGTACTATATTTAACATAAAATTGCAAATTTCATAAAAAAGATTCTTATCTTACAGAAGCTAGATATTGAGTAATCAATATTTTTCAAAAATAAAGCTATTCGTATTCAATACATTATATTTATTATAAAGTCTTTTACAAATATTTGTTTGTTTTATATTGTTTTATTTTAATATATATGTTATATTAATTTACATATAAAATGATAAAAAATAGATGTAGTTTTGCCACTAATTTTTACAAATCTTCTTAGGAAAGGTGGTGATGTTACACAGAAGGGAACACAATAAGATGATAGAAGAAGAAAACAAAAATATCGAGCAAACAATTTATATAAATATTGACGATTCTGGTAAATTAGTAAATAATGAAAAGGTTGCAGTATATGCTGGTTTAGTTTTTACATCTAAAAAAGAAAAAGATAAATTTATAACTCAATATCGTAGCATTGTTCAAAATATAAAATGTAAATATTGCAAACAAGAAATTACACAATGCACTGATAATAAATCTTGTCCTGAATTAAAGCATAATATGTTAAAACAAAAACATATCAGGCAATTAATGAATTATATTAAAAAGTATTCTATTTTATGCTGTGTTATTAATAATGATAAAGTATATTCAAACATAAAAGAAAATAGAGCATCAAGAGGTAGATTTTTAGACTATTCTTTAAAATTACTTATTAAATCAACATTTAAAGGACTTATAAAGGAAAATTTAATAAATCCAAACTTACCTACCAAATTAATTTTAAATATAGACGAACAAACAACAAAAACTAATGGATATTACAGCTTAAAAGATGGAATAGTTGAAGAACTTAAATATGGAATATATAATTATAATTATTCTACTATGTATCAGCCTATATTAAATAATGATTTAGATGTAAATGTTTGTTATCAAAAATCCGAGAAAAGTTATTTGATTCAAGCATCTGATTTAGTTGCAGGAACTATTAGAAAAACATATTTAAATAATATCAATGATATTACAGAATTTAGTAAAAAAATTAATTTTGTAAATTATAAATTATTTTTACCATAAGAAAAAAGATTCCTGACAAGGAACCTTTTCCCAACTGGACTGACGTACTTGACATACGCTTAATTAAAAAAATCAGTATCCAGCTATCGACCGAACAAAGGGTTATTCCCTTCTGGTATTATAATTGTAACATTTTGCAAAAGAAATGTCAACAACTATTTGTTTATTATATTCAAAACATAAAAAATTATACATAAGATAAAAATACACCTAGATAAATTAAAAATGTTTTCATAGAACATAAAATTCCATAAAAACATCCAGACTGGAGCTAATGACGGGGATCAAACCCGTGACCTCAGCCTTACCAAGGCTGCACTCTATCGACTGAGCTACATTAGCATAAAATTTGTCAGACTTTCAATAATATATTAATATTATATTTGTAAATTTTCAATATTTTTGGTAGTCTTTTTTCTTATCCTTTGAATTGCATTATCTACTGATTTTACTGGTGACTTTAAACTTTCAGCTATTTGAGCATAGCTTTGTCCTTCAACATATTTATTAAGCACTTGTTTTTCAAATGAACTAAGTGATTTATCTATTGTTTTTTCTACATTTTTAAAATATTCATTCTTAGTAATTGTATCTAATGGATCTTCTACTGTATTTACATCTAAAACATCTATTAATGAATTTTCAGTTTCTCCTTCATTATTTTCATAGGTTGGGTTATTTAATGATACATATGAATTAAGTGGCAAATGTTTTTGTCTGTTAGAACCTTTTACTGCTGTTATTACTTGTCTTTCAATGCATAAATTAGCAAAATTTTTAAAAGAATTGTCTTTGTCAGGATCAAAACTTTTAATAGCCTTAAATAACCCTATCAACCCCTCTTGGACAATGTCTTCTTTTTCTGCTCCATTTATATAATATTTGCTTACTTTTATATTGACAGTTTCTTTATAACGCTCAATCAAAAAATCTAAGGCAGATTTATCGTCTTTCTTTGATAATTTTATAAGCTCTTCATCTGTCATCTTGTCATATTCTATTCCTTTAGAAAAAAATACTTTGCCGTTAGCCATTTATATAATGCTCTCCTTCGCTGTTTTTCGAATTAATTATATTTGTAAAAAAGCATAATGTCAATAATTTATTGCGAATTTTATGAAAATATATTATAATTTTATAGGCATAAATATTTTACATTAAAAATTTTTTATAAATAAAAAAAGAAAGGAATTTCAATTATTTTAATTGAATTATAAAAACATGGCTTTTGATGGTATTACCTTAAACAAAATTATAAGTGAATTACAAATTTTAGTAAAAGGAAAAGTGAATCAAATATATATTCCTAATAACAATAACATTATAATTAGTGTTTACAATGGTTCTAATTATTCTCTAAACATTGATACTTCTGCAACTAATTACAGAATTCATCTAACAAAAAGTTCTAAACCTAATCCATTAGTAGCACCTAATTTTTGTATGATTCTAAGAAAATATTTAGTCAATAGTAGAATTTTAAAAATTTATATGAATGGATTAGAAAGAATCTGCTATATTGATTTTGAATGTTTTAATGAAATGAATGACAAAATTACTAGAACTCTTGCTATTGAACTTATGGGTAAATACAGTAATGTTACTCTTTTAAATGAAAATTACTTTATTATTGATGCATTAAAAAAATATGAAGGAAATGATACTTCTCGAAGCATTATGCCTGCAAGAAAATATATTGTTCCTACTTCTGATAAGAAAGAATTTTTTGAACTTAGTAAAAATGAATTTATAAATTATTGTTTAAATAATTCGCAACCAAAAAATGCTCCAGATACTCCAGAAAGTAAAGTTAAACAATTAGATGATACTATCTGTAATTTAATTAATGGAATTAGTAAGCAATTCATTAATTCTGCTTGTGATGATTTACAAATCAATAATAGTTTATCATCTGCAAATTTAGAAAACATATATGATTATATTTCTTCAATTCTAAGTGATAACTGCAAAAATGCTAAAATAGATATTTATAAAAATAATTATTCTGTTTTCTTAAATAAGCAAAATAATTTACCAAAAATTGATATAAGCAATGCTGAGTATTCTAATAATGCCGATTTTAATTTTTCTTTAGATAATAAAAATAATTTATTTAGTAATATCTTTCTAGATAACTATTATTCTAAAAAACTAGACGATGAAACTTATATTAATTATAGAAATAATTTGCTAAAAATATTAAATGCTACATTAGATAAAATTGAGAGAAAACTTGCTAACATTAATGAAAAGATTGAAAATGCTAGCAATATGGATGATTATAAAATTGCAGGAGAAGTATTAATTTCAAATATTTATAGATTTACTGAAAACTATGAAACAGCTTCTTCAGACCCAAATAAAATATTAATTACAGAAGATACTCAATATGTTTCTTTAGAAAATTTTTACGATAACAATAATCTAATAAAAATAGAGATAAATCCCAAAATCTCAATATCAAAAAATGCTGAAAAATATTTTAAAAAGTATAATAAAGCTAAAAATACCATTGAAATATCAAATATTCAAAAAATTGAAACTCAACGTGAATTAAGTTATATTGGTTCTCTTGTAAATTCTTTAGATAATTGCAAAACTATTGAACAGCTTGATTTTATCTATAATGAAATATCTGAAAACATATTATTTAATACAATAAATTTAAAGAAAAATAAAATAAATAAAAAGATTAAAGATGTTAGTGGATTGACTAATTATATAAAATTTAAAGTTGATGATTATGATGTTTTTATTGGAAAAAATAATAAACAAAATGATTATTTAACATTCAAGGTAGCTCATGATAATGACTATTGGTTTCATACAAAAGATATACATGGAAGCCATTTAATTTTAAGATGTAATGGAGAAACACCTAAAATAGAAACAATTACAAAATGCGCTGAACTATGTGCATATTACAGCAAGGCAAAATTTTCTTCACACGTTCCAGTAGATTATACTTTAGTAAAAAATGTAAAAAAGCCTAATGGAGCGGATGCTGGGTTTGTAATTTATACTACTAATAAAACTATATATGTTAATCCAAAATCATATTTGGAAAAATAAGATTATTCAAAATAAAAAGAAAAATAATGAATTCTCGTATTTTGTTGTCGCTAGAAAGTGGCATATAGCCACTTTCGCTCCATTCGCGCTTTGCTTGGTCGCTACGCAATACTTCGAATTCATTATTATTTCTTTTTTATTAAATAAATTTATTCTTATTTTTCCAAATAAGGCTTTAAAAATTTTCCTGTATAACTTCTTTCATTTTTACATACTTTTTCTGGAGTTCCAACTGCGATTATCTCTCCTCCATTGTCTCCACCTTCTGGTCCTAAATCAATAATATAATCGCAAGTTTTTATTAAGTCTAAATTATGTTCTATTACTAAAATTGTATTTCCATTGTCAGCTAATCTTTGCAATATATCTATTAATCTATGAACATCGTCAATATGAAGTCCAGTAGTTGGTTCATCTAAAATATATAAAGTTTTTCCTGTTGGACGTTTTGAAAGCTCTGTCGCAAGTTTTATTCTTTGTGCTTCACCACCAGATAGAGTTGTAGATGGTTGTCCTAATTTAATATATCCAAGTCCAACATCATACAAAGTTTGTATTTTTTGCTTTATTCTTGGAATATTTTCAAAAAATTCTAATGCTTCTTCAACTGTCATATCTAGTACATCTGCAATAGATTTTCCTTTATATTTTACCTCTAGAGTTTCTCTATTGTATCTTTTTCCCTTACAAACTTCACAAGGTACATATACATCGGACAAGAAGTTCATTTCAATTTTTATAATTCCATCTCCATGACAAGATTCACATCTTCCGCCTTCAACATTAAAACTAAATCTACCTTTTTCATATCCTCTCATTTTTGCTTCATTAGTTGTTGCGAAAATATCTCTTATAAAATCAAATACTCCCGTATAAGTTGCTGGATTTGACCTTGGCGTTCTTCCTATTGGTGATTGATCTATATTTATTATTTTATCAATGTTTTCTATTCCTTTAATTTCCTTGCATTTTCCTGCTTTTTCATTAGATTTATTTAAAACTCTATTTATATTTTTATAAAGTACTTCATTAACAAGTGTACTTTTTCCTGAACCAGATACACCTGTAACACATACAAATTGTCCTAAAGGAATCTTTAGAGAAATATTTTTTAAATTATGTTCTTCTGCTTTAACTATTTCTAAATATTTTCCTGTAAGCTTTCTTCTATGCTTTGGAACGGTTATTTGCTTTCTTCCACTTAAATATTGTGCAGTAATAGAATCTTTTACATCTTTTATCTCATCTACTGTACCCTGTGCCATAACTTTTCCGCCATGTACACCTGGACCAGGTCCTATATCTATTACTTGGTCAGCGGAATACATCGTATCTGTATCATGTTCAACAACTATAACTGAATTTCCTAAATCTCTAAGTTTCTTTAATGTTGCAATTAATTTATCATTATCTCTTTGATGAAGTCCTATACTTGGCTCATCTAAGATATACATTACTCCTGTTAGTCCTGAACCAATTTGTGTAGCTAATCTAATTCTTTGAGATTCACCTCCAGATAATGTTGCAGCACTTCTTGATAAAGTCAAATAATCAAGTCCTACATCAATCAAAAATTGCAATCTTTTATTAAGTTCTTTTAAAATTTGATCTGCTATCATTGCATTTTTTTCACTTAATTCTAAATCATTTATGTACTCTTTTATATGTAAAACTGACATATCAGTAAGTTCTTTTATATTTTTACTACCAACTTTTACAGCCAATACTTCGGGCTTTAATCTTGCTCCATGGCATTCTGTACATTCCTTTTCACTCATATAAAACTCATAAAATTGCATCATTCCTTGTGATTTAGTTTCTCTATGCCTTCTTTCAAGTGTAGGAAGTACTCCTTCAAATGCTGACTTCATTTTTCTTGTACCAAATGGAGATGTATATTCAAAATCAATTAATTCATCTCCTGTTCCATATAATATCTTCTCTAAGAACCATCTTGGAAGCTTTTTTATAGGAACTTTTATATCTACACCATAGTGTTTACCAATAGCTTCAAAATACATTTTTGCCATTGTTTCACCTTTTTTCATTGTACTTGCTCCAAAAGCCTTAACACCATTATACAATGTAAGGTTTTTGTCTGGAATAATCAAATCCTCATCCATTTTCATTAGATATCCAATACCGGTACACATTGGGCACGCACCTAATGGATTATTAAATGAAAACATTCTTGGAGATAATTCTTCAAAGCTTATACCACAATCTGGACAAGCATAATTTCCACTATATATTTTTTCATTTTTTCCTGAGCTTTCAATTCTAACTAAATTATCTGCATATTTCATTGCTATTTCTATTGATTCTGTAAGTCTAGCTCTAATATCATTTTTTATAACTAATCTATCTATTACTATATCTATTGCGTGTTTTTTCTTTCTATCTATATCGATATCATCTGTAAGCTCAACAACATTTCCATCTATTCTAGCACGCACAAAACCGTCTTTTTGAAAATCTTCTAAAAGCTTTTTATATTCACCCTTTTTTCCTCTAATAACTGGTGCTAAAACTTGTATTCTCGTTCCTTCTTCAATTTTTAATACATCATCAACAATTTGATCAACTGATTGTTTTTCAATTTTTTTACCACATTTTGGGCAATATGGCACACCTATTCTTGCATATAAAAGACGTAAATAATCATATATTTCTGTAACTGTACCTACTGTTGAACGTGGATTTTTAGAAGTTGTTTTTTGATCAATCGATATTGCTGGAGAAAGTCCATCTATTGATTCTACATTAGGCTTATCCATTATTCCTAAGAATTGTCTTGCATACGAAGATAAACTTTCAACATATCTCCTCTGTCCTTCTGCATATAAAGTATCAAAGGCTAAAGATGATTTACCTGAGCCTGAAAGTCCAGTTATAACTACTAATTTATCTTTTGGTATAACCAAATCTATATTTTTTAAATTGTGTTCTTTTGCTCCTTTTATTACTATATTTTCCATAACTTTTACTCCACTTTTTGTTTTGCATATGTATTATAAAACATTTGTTTTGTAATGTCAATCTTTTTTATGAAATTCTTTTTGCAACAACTACAAATCTTCCATTCGTTTGCGAATATTCACATACAATTAATGTAATTAATTGTTCTCCAAAGGATGCATTTACTCCAGTATCATATAATTGAATCTTTTTACAATTATTAATGTAATCATTATATTTTTCTTCTGTATCTAAATCAAAAGAATAATAATATCTAAAAACATCCTGTTCATTTTGATAAAAAACTCTCGATTTAAATACTGTTACAATTTCATATTTTCTTGCTTCATTGTTAGTATAAATATTTATTACCTTGTGGTTATCATAAAAATCCTTGTCTGTATAGTACATAAGATTTTGAAACATTTCTCCATCTTTCATGTTATGACCATATATAATTAAATTTGAATTATTATTATTTAAATCAGATGACATATCTAAAAATATTGAACCATAACTACTATTTTCTTTTTTATAATTTCTTTTCAAATAATACTCATTGTCCTCACTAGCTTGCAATAATGGATAATTAATTTTTGTATCATTAATTTGTATCCATCCTTTTACATCTTGGTTTTCATTCTGCAATTCATTTACTTTATTTACTACTTGTTGCTCTGCTTCACTTAGTTGTACCTCATTAACTTCTGGCATAACTTTTGCGCTTTCAATATCTTTTTGCAAATCAGCATTTAATTTCTTATCTCTTACATTTTGGTATATTAAATAACCTAAATAACTAACTAAAGCTATAAATATGATTAATAAAATTAGCAATATAATTTTCTTTTTCATGCTAACATTTTTACTATTTTTATGTTTTTCTTTACTTTGATTCATATTATCTCTTTCACTCATATCTATTAGTTCTCTTTTTTGCTTTTATAAAAGGGCAAATTTTATTTTGCCCCTTCTATATTTTTTATTCCTTTATTATTTCTTTATTTCTATTATAATAGCACCTAAAGTTATAACTGTTAATAAGCTTACTATTAAAATAGCATTGTCATCACCAGTTTTTGGTACATCATCTAAAACTGTATCTCCTTGTGATTGATCAACTGTATTTGGATTAGCAATTACAACAAATGGTGATAATTCTGAAACTTCTACTTCTACTTTTTCATTAACTACCATGCATGTAAATCTTTCTAATGTTCCATCAGCTTTATAATGTAAAACTGTAACTACTTTACCATTATATTTGCTATCTACTGGTAAACTTACTTTGATATTTCCTTCATAATCGCCTTCTACAGATATATCATAAGCTAATTGTATATCATATTTATCAAAGTCGCTTGCTAATTCCTTATAAAAATCAGAATTTTTGTCTATTTCGTTTACTAATAATCTTGCATTTTCACTAGCAATTACACTAACAGAAACTCCTTTTTCATTATTAGTTAATACATTTTGTTTTAATGTAGATAAATCAACAAAATTGATTCCATGTTTATCTGCAAATCCTTTTGGACTTAAAGATGAACCATTATTTACATTATCCTCATATTCATCAATTGCATAAGAATATACTGTTACATTCTCTTTTAAATATTTAATTGTAGCTTCATCTAATTGATAATAATCTTCTGCAAACCATGTTGTGTCATAATCTTTCATATCAACATAAATCTCTTTTAAATTTGTCATTCCTTCTAATGCTGTAGAAAATAATCCCATTCCAACTTTAAATCTTAAAGTTTCTATTGCTGTTCCAGCAAAAACACTCTTATTTCTTAAATATAACCAATCAACATCATTTGGAAATACAACTTCTTTTAAATTACTGCATCCTTTAAAAGCTTCATTTTCTACATCAATATTAACTCCATCTTGGAAAACAACTTTCTCTAATACTTTGTTATCTGCAAATGCGCGTTCTGCAATTTCTGTAACTTGATATTTATTTTCTCCTACATAATTAGGTATTGTTAATGTTGTTGCTTTTGTATCTGTTGTTCCTGTTATTACAGCTCCATTATATTCATCTATATAATATTTGAAGCCATTTTCAACTAATTCTTCTGCTACAGTTTCCTTTGTATCTGCTGAATTTGGTGCTACTTCTTCTGCAACATCCTCAGTAGCATTTACTAGATTTGTAAATACTGATAATACTAGTATTATGCTCAATACTATGATTAAAATATTTGTAATTAATTTTTTCATTTTTTTACCTCTTTTCATAAAATTAATTTAACATATAAAATATATCACAATTAAATTGATTTAACAAGTATTAAATATAAAAAAAATAATTTTTATTTTTATTTTATTATGACATTTTTCTTATTTTAGCCACAAAAAATCCCTCATATAGCTCATTTGGAAGTACACAAACAGTTCCTTCTATAGCTGTTGGTAATACAGGTACATCTTGCAACAAACTCTTATCTATCGGAACTATTTCTGCTTTAAACTTTTTTAATACTTTATTTAAAATTTCTTCATTTTCTTTAGATAATATCGAACATGTTGAATAGACTAATGTTCCACCTTTTTTCAATATATTTAATGCTTTAATTAATAATTCTTCTTGCACTTTTACACATCTATTTATCAGTTCTTCATTAAAAGTCTTCCAAATATCATCAGTTATGTATAAAGTTCCACTGCCACTGCATGGAGCATCTAATAATATTTTATCAAACGAAAATAAATTATCTAACTTTCTTGAATCTGTAATCATTACATAAGCACATGTTACCCCTTGTTTTTCTATATTATATTTAAGCCTATCTGCTCTAATTTTATTTTTTTCACAAGCAGTAATCATAGCATTATTATTAGACATTGTTGCAATTTGCGTTGTTTTTCCTCCTGGAGCTGCTGTCATATCTAAAATATTTTCTCTTTCCTTTGGTTCTAATACTATTGCAGGTATCATTGATGATAAACTTTGCATATATATTTCTCCATTTTCATATATATCTAATTTTCGAATTTCTTCTTCTCTTACATTTTCAATTATTAATGCATCTTTATTCCAATTAACCACTGTATAACTTACATTTGCATTTTTTAATACTTCTTTTACTTTTTCTATATTTGATTTTATTGTATTTACTCTTAATGTCACTTTTCTTCTCTTTGAATATCCTTCTATTATTTTATTTGTTATTTCTTCATTATACTGATTTAATAATATATTTTTTAAAAATTCTGGTATTTCCATATTTTCCTCTCTTATTTACATTTTATATTATATATTTGTTTTATCATGAAAATATAATTTTTGCAAATTAAACATATATGCAAATAAATTTTTTTCTAATAATAAATATTTCATATTACAAGAAAAAATCTGGCTTAATACCAGATTTTCTCTCTAACAATGTTAACCATTATTACATCTTGGGCAAGGAACATTACCATAACGAATCTTTCTTTCCCAATGCCCATCGCTCATTATAGATTTAGGTTCTACCCATACATCTTCTTCCCAGCTTCCATAGATATAGCCTTTTCCGCCACACCTCTGGCAGTTTCGACGCCGCATTACTTTTTCTTTGCATTCCCGCTCATGACGCTCACATTCATAGGCATTTTCAAATGCTCTGCCACAATACTCACATACATAATTATATGCTGGCTCTGTTCTCATAATTTTTACCCTCCAAAAAAATAGTCAAAACTTTGTAAAAATTAGTTTCTTGCTATTTACCTCCTATTAATTAATTTGAGATAACAACTATTCAATACTTTTTTATTATACCATTTATATATAACATTGTCAACGTTTTGGCTTGTACTATACAGTACGTTTATATTTTAAAAATTTTCAGTGTCTTTAGCAGTTGACATCTACAAATATAATTATTATAATGTGTTAAGGAGGTAATTATATGGATTCTATAAAAACATTTAAGAGATATTTAAAAAATGATGAGTTAATAAGTAAATTAAAAAATGAAAAATTATTTCAAGACAAATTATTACCAGATATTGAATCTGGAAAGGTATTTCCAGCAATAAGAAATGATGTAATTGACTTTTACTACTACAATAGTTTGTTATTTGAATATGATGGAGAATTTAAAACACACCCTAAATTTGCATTTGTTCCTGAAAAATATGGAAAGCACTATGTTACTGACGGAAAAAAAGTTGGAAATGTAACAGATTTTTATAATGGATATGAAAATATAAAAGAAAGAGCAAAATTATATACTTCAGTTGAAGCTATTGGTGTACATTATATTTGCAAGAATGGTAACTTACTTTCTAATAAAGACTACATAGCTTTAGATATAGAAGTTGCTTTTGAAAAAATAAAGAATGAACCTGAAGGAACATTGAATTATTTTGAAAATACAGAAAAAGAAAAAAAATTAAAAGATCAAAATAGAATTGATGTATTATTATATAGTATAAAAGAAAAACAACTTCTATTTGTTGAAGCAAAGCATTATACAAATGGTGAAATCTGGTCTAATGGTACTCCAAAAGTCGTAAATCAAGTTAAAAGATATAACGAAATAATAAAAATGAAAAATGATGAAATTTTAAAATCATATCAAAAATATGTAGAAAATTTAAATGATTTATTTAAAGATGAACTTGAAAATCCACTACCTATGCCTGAGAAAATCTACCCTGAATGTGGGCTTATAATATTTGGATTTGACCAAAGTCAAAAAGACAATAGATTAACTTCAAATAAAGAAAAATTAATTTCTAATAATATAAGAGTTTATACTATAGGTAATGAAAAAAGTATAAAATCATCTACTCTATATAAAGAAATAATAGATAGTGTAAAATAAAGTGTGTAAGTTAAAGGTACCAAAACTTATGCACTTTACTTTTTTATGCAAAGAAATATATA
>CANPZY010000018.1 GCA_947588945.1 uncultured Clostridia bacterium | reverse complement strand
AGAAAGTTAAATCAAAAATATATTAGTGCTTAAAAATATTGAAATCTAAGGAAATCCCCAACAAAAAAAACTCATACAAATTAGTAAAAGCGATAGCAAAACAAGAGATAATATGATATAATATTTAACAAGAGTATCAATATTATCTCATTTTTATTTTAGCAGGAAGGAGGAAAAGTGAGCTTAAATATAATGAAGAATATTGATTATAAAGTAGGCATATATATAAGGCTTTCAAGAGAAGATGAAGAAAAAGAAAAATATCAAGAAAGCGAAAGTATTGGAAACCAAAGAACTTTGCTAATGCAATACATCAAAGAGAACAAACTAAACTTTATATCAGAATATGTTGATGATGGTGTCAGTGGTACAAGTTTTGATAGACCTGCATTTAATAGAATGATAGCAGATATTGAAAGCGGGAAAATAAATATGGTAGTTACTAAAGATTTATCAAGACTTGGAAGAAATTATGTACAATCTGGTCTTTATATCGAAGATTACTTTCCAGAGCATAATGTAAGGTTTATAGCTATCTTAGATAACATAGATACAGCTTATGATACCTCAAACAATGATATAGCACCATTTAAATCAATATTAAATGAAATGTATGCAAAAGACACATCAAAGAAAATAAATAGTGTTTTGAGGTCAAAGAGAAATCTTGGAGAATATCTAGGAACAGTGCCTTTTCGGCTATAAAAAAGATCCAGAAAATAAATACCATTTAATAATAGATGAAAAGGCAGCAAATGTTGTAAAACTGATATATGAAAAATATTTAGCAGGTTTTGGTACAATGCAAATTGCAGATTATTTATCTAAACAGAAAATTCCAATTCCATCAGATTATAACAAGAAAACAAGAGGCACAAAGTCCTTAACATATGGTTTATGGCAACAATCTACAGTACGATTTATTCTTTCAAACGAAATATATACAGGAACAGTAATACAAGGAAAGAGAAAAAAGGTAAGTTTTAAATCAAAAAAATTTATTAATTTACCAGAAGAAGATTGGGTAAAAGTAGAAAATATGCACGAAGCTATTATAAGCAAAGAAGATTTTGAAAGAGCAAAAAAAGTAATTCAAGCAACTAAAGGTTCAAGAGTAGTTCAAAATGATTATTTATTTAAAGGATTACTTAGATGTTATGACTGTGGAGGTTATATTGGAATAAGAAGTCCAGATAAAAACGGAAATATCTATGGTAGATGTCAAAGATATGGAAGGTTTGGAAAATTTGATGTATGTTCTCCACACAATTTTAATTATCAAGTTTTTGAAGAGCAAATGCTAGAAGTTTTAAGAGAAGTTTGTAAAGTTTATACCAATACAAAAAAATTAGAAGAAATCGCAAAACAAACTAAAACAAAACAATGTAAAGAATTTGATATAAAAAAGCAAATAGAATCTTTTAAACAAGAAATAGACAATGAAACTAGAAAGTTGGAAGTAATGTATGATGACAGATTAGCAGGAATTATTACACTTGATGAATATATGAAAAATGCAAATAGAATAAAAGAAACTATTAAAGGTTATGAACAAAACATCAAAGAGCTTGAAAAAGAAATATCTTGCAAAAGTTATAAAACAGAAAATGAAAGTAGACTAGATAATTTGATAGAAGAATTTTTAAGTATGGAAAAACCAACAAAAGAAATAATTAGAGAGTTTATAGAAAAAATTGAAATTCATAGCGACAAGCAAGTTGATATTTATTTCAATTTTAAACCCCTACAAGAAATGAATGAAAAATTAAATTTTATATGTGCTAGAAAAAGTTATGAGAAAAAGGTAGGATAAAAAATGTTCACAACTGCAATACACACATGCTGCCATTTGGTTAATTATTGCTGAAACAATGATGGGATTTAATGAAAAAGCAATGGACATTTATAAAAAAATAAATCCAATAGAACATTCACTAACAAAAGAAAGTGCTGATAAATATAAGGTAGAACCTTATGTAGTAGTTGCAGATATTTGTTCAGAAGGAGCTCTAGCAGGAAGAGGAGGTTGGACTTGGTATACAGGTTCAAGTGCATTATTGTATAAAGCTCAGATTGAAAATATATTAGGAATAAAAATAAGAGCAGGAAAATTAACTATTAATCCTTGCGTACCAAAGGAATGGAAAAAATTCGAAGTAAAAATAAAATATTATGATGCAACCTATAAAATAAAGTATGTTCAAGGTAGAAAAGATTATATGTTGATAGATGAAAAGAAGGTGGATGAAATAAAGCTTAATAAAAAAGGCGATTATGAAATAACTAAGTATTTTACTATATAAATTTATAATAAGATTATTTTATAAATAAGAAATAATGAAATAAAATATAAAAGAGAAAATATAAATAGTTTTCGGTGCTTGTTGTCAATAGCTCTCTATTTGTACACTTTGTACTTAAAGGAGGCAACCATAACCGCAAACTATTATATTTTATTTTGCAATATTATGATTTTTATTTAACATTTTTTATACATTTTTATTGAAAAATCTAATTTCTTATGATATAACTAAATGGTAAATTTACAATTGTAAGGAAGGTAGTTGTATGGAAAATAATCAAGTAAATAATACATATGATGACAAAAAGAAAAAAATATTAGCTGTCGATGATGAAATTGCAATAATAGATTTACTAAAATATAACATTGAAAAAGAAGGATATCGTTTTATTTCAGCTCAAGATGGCGAAGAAGCGATGCGCAAAGTTATAGAGGAAAAGCCGGATTTAGTATTACTAGATGTAATGCTTCCAAAGATGGATGGACTTACAGTTTGTAAAAAAATAAGACAGGAAGAAATAAATGTACCAGTTATTATGCTTTCAGCAAGAGGAGAAGAAATAGATAAAATTCTTGGACTAGAGATTGGTGCAGATGATTATATAACAAAACCATTTAGCACTAGAGAACTTATTGCTAGAATTAAAGCAAACCTTAGAAAGATAGAGCAAGAAGCTAGCTTAGGATATTTAAAGGGTAATAAAATATCAGTAGGAGCATTAACACTTGATTTAGATAAATTTGAAGTAAATATAAAAGGAGAAGTTATATCTGATTTAACTAGAAGGGAATTCGAAGTACTAAAGTTCCTAGCACAAAAACCAGGACAAGTTGTTACAAGAGAAGCATTACTTGAAAAGGTTTGGGGATATGAATATTTTGGAGACATCAGAACGGTTGATGTTACAGTAAGAAGAATTAGAGAAAAAATTGAAAAGAATACAGCTAACCCAAAAGTACTAGTAACAAAAAGAGGAGTTGGATATTATATAGCTAACAAATAGTGGAGGAATAAATGAAGGATTATCAGTTAAAATTAATATTAGCTTTCTTCATTATTGGTAGTATTATTATTGTTGGATTCGGACTTGTTCTTGGTATGGAATATGGTTTATTGGGAACAAAACTTATAATAACAATAATATTAGCCTTAGCGATACTAGCTTTTTTCTGTATTGCTATGGCTATTTTTACAATAAAGAGAGTAATAGAACCAATGTCTAGAATGCTAAAAGGAGCTGTATCATACAAGGATTTTTATAATAGTGATAATACAGATATAGAAGATTTAGTTTCAGATTTAAAGAGAAGTTTAATTGATGCAAATAGTCAAAAGAGACAAACAGATACAATATTAAAACATATGACAGATGGTGTAATAGCATTTGATATGAATGGCAATGTTACATATATAAATCCAGCTGCAAAACAAATGTTAGAACTAAATGAAAAAGATGATACTTTTGAAAAGATTTTTTCAAAATATGAAGATATAAATATGGAAAAGATTATATATCTTGAAAATTGGACATCGTCAGAAACAAAACTAGATAATAGCAATGGTTCAATGAATTTGTTTTTTGTACCATTTAAGGATGAAATAAACAGACCTACAGGAGTAATGGTAGTAGTGCAAGATATTACAGAACATGTTAAACTTGACAATATGAGAAAAGAATTTGTTGCAGATGTTTCACATGAATTAAAGACCCCATTAACTTCAATAAAGGGATTTTCTGAAACATTATTAGAAGGGGATTGCGACCCTGAAACAGAGAAACATTTTTTAGGAATAATAAATGATAATGCTGATAGGATGGAGAAGTTAGTACAAGACTTGCTTATTTTATCTAGATATGATAACAAAAGAAATCAAAATAATGTATCTCAATTTGATTTAGGGGAATTAGCAAAAAAATGTAGTGAAAAATTTGCTATAGAAGTGCAGAAGAAAAATCAAAATATGGAATGTTTTGTAACAGCTGATGTTCCACTTGTAAAAGCAGATAAAGATGGAATAGAAAGAGTAATAATAAATATAATTAGTAATAGTGTAAAATATACTCCGGATGGTGGAAAAATATCTATATATGTAGGTTATGTACATAATGATGCTTATGTGAAAATAAAGGATACTGGAATTGGAATTCCAAAAGAAGACTTAGATAAAATTTTTGAAAGATTTTATAGAGTTGATAAAGCAAGGTCAAGAAAAATGGGAGGAACTGGTTTAGGACTATCAATAGCAAAAGAAATAATAGAGCAAAATAATGGAAATATAGATGTAAAAAGTACGCTTGGAAAAGGAACAGAAGTTATAATAAGAATACCAGTAAAAAATAGATAAAAATTTAATTTCTGTTAATAATTAGTCAATATAGGCATTATATAGAAATATTCAAAAAAATATATAATGAACTATATGTTTTTATACGAGGAGACAATATGGAAGAAGAAAATAATGTAATTGTGAAGAATAGAATAAAAGACATCTTAGAATGGGTTTATTGCATTATTATTGCAATAGTATTAGCAATACTTATAAAATATTATATAGGAACTCCAACAGTAGTAAAACAGAGCTCGATGTACCCAACTTTAGTTGAGTATGATAGACTTATACTTGGTAGAGTAAATAGAATTGGCAAAAAGAAAAAAGTTGAAGAAATTTTTGATAGAGGAGATATTATAACTTTTGAAGCTCCATCAAGTAATTCATATAGTGAAATAGATTTAAGTAATCCAGTAGCAAAATATGATAATGAGCCTAATGGTTGGTGGAATAAGTTTGTTTATTATGTTTTAGAGTTTAACAAAATCAGTTATATAAAAAGAGTAATTGCATTTCCTGGAGAATATGTAGAAATAAAAGATGATAGAGTTTATATAGATGGAAATCCTTTAGAGGAGGATTATCTTAATTCAAATGTAAAAACTAGAGTATCAGATAAGTATTATAATAATTTTGTTGTTCCAGATAATTGTGTTTTTGCAATGGGGGATAATAGAGAGGATTCTAAAGACTGCAGAGAATTTGGATGTGTTCCAATAGAAAGAATAGAAGGAAAAGTATTAATTAGATTTTTCCCATTTAACAAATTTGGTAGTGTAAAATAAAAGTGAAATTTTGAATTAATACAAGATACCTAATGATTGGAGAAAGAATTGTTTGAAGGAATAGTAGGAAACGATAAAGTAAAAGAATATTTAAAAACATCAATAAAAACAGAAAATATTTCTCATAGTTATATGTTTGTGGGAAAATCCCGGAATAGGCAAAAAATTATTTGCTAGATGTTATGCTAAAGAAATAATGTGCTTAAATAATGGAATATGTGATAATTTAAGTGAAGATATAAATGATAAAGAAAGCATAGATAAATGTGATTCTTGCATAAAATTTGAAGCAAATTCAAATTTAGACTATATCGAATTAGTACCAGATGGAAATAGAATAAAGGTAGATCAAATAAGACAGATGCAAGAAAAAATTGCAGAAAAACCTATTATATCAAATAAAAAGGTGTATGTTATAGATGATGCTGATTTAATGACAGAAGAAGGACAAAATTGTTTATTAAAAACTTTAGAAGAACCTCCAGAATATG
Organism: uncultured Clostridia bacterium; assembly: GCA_947588945.1. Lineage (GTDB taxonomy): Bacteria > Bacillota > Clostridia > TANB77 > CAG-508 > CAG-793. Next base: position 26,555 of record CANPZY010000018.1, on the reverse strand, counting down.
CGGTAATCATACTTATTGTATCAAATGAAAATCAAATGCTAGCGACAATAAAATCAAGATGTGTAATGGTAAAGTTTGAAAAGCTTAAAGATGAAGATATAAGAAAAATAATTCCTGATGCATCTGATAATTTTATAAAAATATTAGAAGGAAGCCTTAGTAATACAGAAAATGCAAAAGAAAAAGAAGATTATTTCAATGAACTAGAAAAAATAGTTGAAACGATTGAAAAGGGAACATTAATAGATTTATTTAATAAATCTGATTTGTTGTATAACAATAAAGATGACATTATGAATATGCTAGAATATTTAAATCTTATATTTTTTGAAAAAAAATGGATAAAACCCATTGAGATAGTAGAAAAAACGAAGAAAAAAATATTGGCTAATAATAATTATGAGCTATGTATAGACTATTTATTAATAAACATATATGAATGTAAAATATAATTTTATGTTTAAGAAAGGATTTATTTAATGAAAAACATAGTAGGTATTAGATTTAAAAAGCCTGGAAAGATATATTTTTTTGATCCAGATGACTTAAATCTAAAATTAGGAGATAGCGTAATAGTAGAAACTGCTATGGGGAAGGAAATTGGAGTTGTCTCTGTAATTAATAGAAAAGTTGATGAAGAAAAATTACAAGAACCATTAAAGAAAATTATAAAAGTTGCAGATAGTAAGGATTTAAAACATCAAAAAGATAATACTAGAAAAGAAAAAGAAGCCTTTGAGACGTGCAAGAAAAAAATCAAAGAACATAAATTAGACATGAATTTAGTTGAAGCAAGATATTTATTTGATAACTCAAAATTAATATTTTACTTTACTGCAGAAGGAAGAATAGACTTTAGAGACTTAGTAAAAGACTTAGCAGCAATTTATAAAACTAGAATAGAATTAAGACAAATTGGAGTAAGAGATCAAATTAAAAGATTAGGCGGAAATGGTATCTGCGGAAGAGAATTATGTTGTTGTTCATTTTTAAAACAATTTGATGCTGTTTCAATAAAAATGGCAAAAGAACAGAATTTATCTTTAAATGCTGCAAAAATTACCGGAAGCTGTGGTAGACTTATGTGTTGTTTAAAATATGAACAAAATGTATATGAAGATAAAATGAAAAAAATTCCACATATTGGTGCAGTTGTTCAGACAGATGAAGGACAAGGTGTAGTAGACAATGTAGAAGTCTTAAGAGAAATATTAAGAGTAAAATTTAAAGATGAAGATGGAAGTAATTACTTTAAAAAATATAATGTATCAGATGTAAAAATCATTAAGGATAGCAAAAAAGAATTGCCAGATGATAATTCAGTTGACCCTGAGGAATTAAAAGAACTTGAAAAAATTGAAAAGATGGATCAATATGAAAAAAACAACTCGAATGACGATGAAATGTAAAATTTTTAAATTTATTAAAAATTATACATAGATATTAAAAAGAGAAAGGTGGTGAAAAGAATGGCATATAAAATTTCAGATAAATGTGTACAATGCGGAGCTTGTGCAGCATCTTGCCCAGTAAGCTGTATATCAAATGGTGATAGTAAATATGTTATAGATGCAGAAAAATGCATCGAATGTGGAACATGTGCAAGTATATGCCCTGTTGGTGCTCCATCAAAAGACTAATCCAAAATTTATATAATTTTAACTAAAGGGTATCGAGATTTACATAAGAAAATAGATATATGAAATTTATTTTAAAGTAAATTGAGAAAGGAATAAAATTATTTATGATAGGATTTTTTTTAATAATTGTAATATTGATAATAATGTTAGGTTCAATTAAACAAATAAATGAATATGAAAGAGGAGTATTATTTTTCTGTGGAAAATTCCAGAAAGTCTTAGAACCTGGATGGAGTATAGTTCCTCCAATATTCTATTCATATAAAAAAGTAGACATTAGAACTAAGACTGTTGATGTACCAGAACAAGAAGCAATTACCAAGGATAATGTTTCAATAAAGATAAATGCAGTTTTGTATTACAAAATTTTTGATGCATCTAAGTCAATATTAGCAGTTGAAAGATTTAACTATGCAGTTAGTCAATTAGCACAAACAACAATGAGAAACATTGTTGGCTCAGTATCACTAGATGAATTATTAACTGAAAGGGAGAAATTGAGTTCAGAAATTTGCAAAATAGTTGATGAAGCAACTGACCCTTGGGGAATTAAAGTAGAAAATGTTGAACTTAAAGATGTTGCATTGCCAGAAGAAATGAAAAGAGTAATTGCAAAAGTTGCAGAAGCTGAAAGAGAAAAACAAGCAGTTATAACTAAAGCAGAAGGTGAAGTTGAAGCCTCAAACAACTTAGCAGATGCAGCAAAAGTATTAAGTTCTGCACCAGGAGCATTACATTTAAGAACACTTGCTACTTTAAATGATTTAAGTAGTGATCAATCTAACACAATAATATTTGCAATTCCTATAGAAGGACTAGAAGCTTTGAAAGCAATAGGCAATAAAAAAGAAAAATAAAGTTATTGTACTATGTTTAAAATGCAAAAAAATGTTTCAAATTAATATTTTAGATAAATCAGTAAGTAACAACTTTATATGTTGTTATTTACTGTAATTTTATAAAAGCATTTTAATATATAAAACTCATATAAAATGAAAAAAGGTATAATTGAATAGGAGGTTGAAGTGGAAAATTTTAATGTTAATAGCAATAATAGTATAAAAATTGTTGGAAGTAAGGTAATATATGTAGATCCTTATGAAATAGAAGATTCAATAAATGATGCAGATTATATCTTTTGCACACATTCTCATTATGATCACTTTTCTGAAGAAGATATAAAGAAAATATTAAATGAAAATACAAAAATAATTACTGTAGAGAGTGCTAGAAATAATGCGGAAAAAATGATTAAAAAAGAAAATATTTTAATTGTAGAACCAAATCATGATTATAAAATTGATGACATAGAGTTTTCCACAACTTATGCGTATAATGTGAATAAGCAATTTCATCCTAAAGAGAATAAATGGGTTGGATTTATAATTAATCTTGATGGAGTTAAATATTATATTGCTGGGGATACAGATAATATTCCAGAAATAAATGGAATAACTGCTGACTATGCTTTTTTACCTGTTGGAGGAACATTTACAATGGATTATAGAGAAGCAGCAGAGCTTGCTAATAGCTTAAATGTAGAAACTATAATACCAACACACTATGGAGCAGTTGCAGGTAGCAAAGAAGATGGTAAAAAATTTAAAAATCTAGTAAATGATAAAGAAGTAATAGAAATATTATATAAATAAAAATAAAAATATAAGTATAAATGGAAATATATAAATAGAAAGAGAAGGAATAAGTTATGAATGAAGAAAATAATACAAATAAAAATGTAACAAATGAAAATGCAAAAGAAGCTATAAGAAATGTTGCAAAAAAAGAAGGAAAGATTATAAAAGAATTTAAAGAATTTGCACTAAAAGGAAGTGTTGTAGATTTAGCAGTTGGTGTTTTAATAGGTGGTGCTTTCCAAAGTGTAGTTACATCTTTTACCAATAATATTATATCTCCAATATTAGGTTTATTTGGAGGAGTTAATTTTTCTGATTATAGCTTAAGATTTGGAAGATTAAACTTAGCTTATGGTGCATTTTTAACTGATGTTATTAATTTTATTATAATGGCACTTGTAATCTTTTTAATAGTAAAGTTTATAAATAAGCTATCAAATATAGGTCATAAAGAAAAGGTCGCAGAGGCTACAACTAAAATTTGCCCTCATTGCTATAGTGAAATAAATATAAAAGCAGATAGATGCCCACATTGCACTTCTGAAATTAAAGCAGAAAAAAGTAAATAAGATACTCAAAATAAGCATAATAAAAATACCTCTTATTAATTGATAATAAGGGGTTTTTATTTTATATATAATTTTTTAAATTAATTTATCGAAATTTCTTCTTGAATATATAATTCTTCTAATTTCCATAGTATTATTGGTTACTGTATAAAAAATTGTATAATTTTTTACATAAATTCTATAATATATATTTTTTCTTTTTCTAATAGATACATATTTTTCAAAACTTTCTGGATTTTTACTTCTATTTTCTATTTCTTTTATTACTTCATTATAAAAGTTTTCAGCTGCAATTTTATTTTTTAAATTATTGACAATATAATTCAAAATACTGTTAAATTGATTTATATATGTAGAAGTATATTTTATTGTATATCTATTATTTGCCATCTATTATCCTCCTAGCTAATTGTTTCATTTCTTCATGTGTATAATATTTAGTATTTGGATTTTCTGCTTCTTTATCAGCTTCATCTAATAAATGTTCAATGTACTCATTATATTCTAAGTCACTCATTAGTTTTGAGTATTTTTCTAAACTCATTACTACCATTGAACCATATCCATTTTTGGTTAAATAAACAGCTTCATCCTCGTTTAAAACAAGATCTTCTATCTCTGGATATTTATTTCTTAAATCTGATATAGGTCTTATATTAATCATTTAAGATTCCTCCTTAAAAATATTATCATAATTTTATCATTATTTTATATCTTTTTCAATATTATATTCGAAAATTCTAAAGTTTATTCATAAAAATGAACCTAACTGTTCATTTTATTTTTTTACTTTGTTTTGTATTAATATAATACAAAAAAGTCGTTTTATATTCCTATTTTTGAATCTTTTTTCTTTCTTCTATATAATGTAATTTTTCTTCCAATAATTTGAACTAAAATAGAATTTGTTTTATTTGCTAACTCATTGCCAAGCTCTAAAGCATCTTCTGGTGAAGTTTCAAGAACAGTAATTTTAATTAATTCTCTTGCTTCTAACGCATCATCTACTTGTTTTATCAAATTATCAGATATTCCAGATTTACCTATCTGAAAAATTGGTTCTATTGTATTTGCTAAGCTTCTTAATTGTGCTCTATCTTTACTTGTCATATATGATTTCCTTCCTTGATTATATGATTAAAAATTTTAATATAAATAAAGAGAAATGTCAAATTTATTTGAAATATTTTAACTGTTTGTTATACTCTTTTCGAGTAATTTTTTTCTTAAATTTTCTAAAGCAATTTTTCTTGCACTTATTTCATTTTTTTCTTCTTGTGAAATTTCTGCTAGTGTTTTACCATTTTCTAATTCAAATATTTCATCAAATCCAAATCCATTTTCTCCTCTAACTTTTTCTGCTACCCAACCTTCTATCTCTCCAATTTCACAAATTGTATTTTTTCCATCTGATAATGCTATTGCAGTAATAAATTTTATTTTTCTTTTTTCCTTTGGAACTCCATTTAGTTTGTTTATTATTGCTAAATTTCTTTCTCTATCTGTTCCTTTATGCCATCTTTTAGTATATACTCCTGGAAAACCATCTAAATATTCTATCTCTATTCCAGAATCATCAGCAATACATAATTTTCCATTAAGTATTTTTGCTATTGTTTCAGCTTTTTTGATAGCATTTCCTTCAAATGTGTTTTGATCTTCCACAACATCTATATCTATTCCAAGTTTTTTCATTGAAATTATTTTATATTCTTTTAATATTTCTCTTGCTTCTTCTATTTTTGATTTATTGCCTGACGCAATTACTATTTCTTCCATTTTAAGTTTCCATTCTTTAACATATTTTATATAAATTTAAAGCTTCCTGTTTTTTCACATACTTCAAAATGTACAGAATTTTCTTGTACTTTTAGTATATCATTTCCCTCAAATATATAAAATAACATGTTAAGTATTTTTGATTTTAGATTTATAATAATCTTAATTCTATTCTAATATTTTAGTGTTTATATGTCAAGATAATTTATACTTTGGCATTTTTCGGATGATTTAGAAGTGAAATATATAATAATTAATTCATAAGATTAAAAAGTTTAATAGATTAAGTAAAAGTTTTTGTTTAATTAAAAAGATTAATAAAAAATAAAAATATATATATAATATAGCAAAATAAAGTCAATTATAGAAGTAAAATAAATAAAAAAATTATTACAAAATTGTAAAGAAAGTTAAGTATAAATTCTTGTGAAATCATTGAAATAAATGAATTACATGAATTTATACTTTTTTATTAATCTTTTTAATTAATAAAACATATAGAAATAAAATTTTATAAAGTATTGACTTAATACTTTATAAATAATAAAATTAATATAAATAATAAATATAAAAAAAGCAAATAATAAGAAAAAAGGAGAAAAGCGAAAGATGAGAAAAGTAAATTATAAGGAAAAAGGAATCACATTAATAGCATTAGTAGTAACAATAATAATACTATTAATATTAGCAGGAGTAACACTAACAACAGCATTGAGTCAGAATGGCTTATTTCAAAGAGCAAAAATAGCAGGAGAAAATTATAAAAAAGCAGAAGCAGATGAGACAGAAAAATTAGGAGAAGTAGAAAAAGAGATAGATAAAATAGTAGATGAACAAAGTAAGACGCCATTACAAAAGGATGCTACATTGAATGTAGAACTAAAAGTAAATGAAGCGAAAGTAAACGGAACGACGATACCAGTAACAGTAGGAAAAATAATAAAAGGTGAAGACGAACTACAAAAAGAAAATGAAAAATTGACGTATACATGGTATACAACAGGGGGAGAAGAAAGTTCAGGAGAAGATTCTTATGAATTTAAGAATTTGGATCAAGCAAAATCTTATACATTAAATTGCAAAGTTGTAAAGGACAATGGAGAATGGGGTATTGGAGAAGTAAAGGTTATAAGCTTCAAGATTGGAGATAAATTTTACAGAGCAACAGATGGAATGACGTGGCAAGATCTAATGGACTCCGAGTATGATACGTCTGCTCCTAATATAGTAGTTGAAAATGGAAAATATGGTAGTCACACTAATGAGCATTCTTGGGGAAAATTAAGAAAGATTTGGGATGGACGCGTTGGTTTTCCATGTGAAAATTGTGGTACATTCTATCATGATGGGGTAATTGAAGAACCAAGAATGAAAGCCATGGTTGAGGATAATACTGCTTATTATGAAGATGAAGTAAACGATGGGTATGAATATTCGGTGGATGATTGTGTACTTTATGACTGATAGTGATGAAAATTAGAAATAAAGAATTACTCTATTAATTCTATGGAGATTTTTGATTTATCTAGGAAGAGACATAAAAGGATATAGTTTTCTGATTTTGGAAAACTATATCTTTTTAATGTTGTAAGATTAATTGAGAGATATAAGTTAATAATTTTTTTATAATTTTGATTTTGGTCAAGTGAAAAATAAATAATTTTGATTTTTAATAAAGTGCAAAGATTTCATTGACAATAAAAATAAATAAATATATACTTTGATTATAAAAAATGCACTAAATATATGTAAAACTAATTTGTGAAAATTATGATAACAATCATAAAAAGGAGGCAATTAATGAAAGATTTAATTGAAATAAGATGGCATGGAAGAGGAGGTCAAGGTGCAAAAACAGCCTCACTTTTACTTGCAGACGCAGCATTTAATACTGGTAAGTATATACAAGGCTTTCCGGAATATGGACCAGAAAGAATGGGAGCACCAATTACAGCTTATAACAGAATAAGCACAACACCAATTAGAGTACATAGTAATATCTATGAACCAGACTATGTTGTAGTAATAGATGATACACTTTTAACAGCAGTAGATGTAACAGCAGGATTAAAAGCAGATGGAGCAATAATAATTAATACAACAAAGCCTATAGAAGAAATTGCACCACTTTTAAAAGGATACAGTGGAAGTGTTTATACAATTGACGCAAAAAAAGTATCAGAAGAAGCATTAGGAAAATATTTTCCAAATACTCCAATGCTTGCAGCGGTTGTAAAAGTTACTGAAATTATGCCAGATGATGATTTTATTAAAGATATGGAAGGTTCATTTAAGCATAAATTTGCTAAAAAGCCTGAAGTTATTGATGGAAATATGAAAGCAATTAGTATGGCATTACAAGAAGTAAAGAAAATTCAATAAAAACTTATAGTTTTTTTATTAAAAAAATTAGGCAAGTTCATATTATAACAAAATATAATAAGTTATTAAGTTTATAAAAAAGTCATAGAAAGGAAGGTTAAAATGGATATTGATAAAAATACACCTTGGCAAGAGATGACTCCGGGAGGAGCAATATATAATGCAGGAAATGCATTAGAATTTAAAACTGGAGATTGGAGAAGTATGAAACCAGTATTTGATAGTGAAAAATGCAAACAATGTGGTTTATGTTTTCCAGTATGCCCAGATGATGCAATTCCAGTTGGAAAGGATCAATTAAGAAAAGATTTTAATTATGATTATTGTAAAGGATGTGGAGTATGTGCAAAGGTATGCCCATTTGGAGCAATCGTAATGGAAAGTGAGGAAAATTAATATGAGTATTAGAGAACGTTTAAGTGGAAATGAAGCAACAGCTTTTGCAATGAAACAAATAAACCCAGATGTAGTTGCAGCTTTCCCAATAACTCCATCAACAGAGATTCCACAATATTTTTCTAGTTATGTTGATAATGGTCAAGTTGATACAGAGTTTGTTGCAGTTGAAAGTGAACATAGTGCTATGAGTGCTTGCATAGGAGCAGAAGCAGCAGGAGCAAGAGCTATGACAGCAACTTCGGCAAATGGACTAGAGTATATGTGGGAGATGATACAAATTGCATCAAGTTCCAGATTACCAATAGTTATGGCTTTAGTAGATAGAGCAATTTCAGGACCACTTAATATACATTGTGACCACACAGATGCAATGGCAGTGAAAGACAGTGGTTGGATAATGTTATTTTCTGAAACAAATCAAGAAGCTTATGATAACATGATTATGGCTCATAGAATAGCAGAAAATAAAGATGTAATGCTTCCTCTTATGGTATGTCAAGATGGATTCATAACATCACATGCTATTGAAAATATTGAGCTTTTAGAAGATGAAAAAGTAAAAGAATTTGTTGGTACATATAAACCAGAGCATTATTTGTTAAATAAAAATGAGCCAATAGCAATTGGACCAATGGATTTACAACCATTTTTAATGGAACATAAAAGACAACAATATCAAGCTATGGAAAATGCAAGAAAAGTTATAGCAGATGTTGCAATAGATTTTGAAAAGATGACAGGAAGAAAATATGATTTCTTCGAAGGGTATCAATTAGAAGATGCAGAATATGTAGCTGTATGTATGAACTCAACAGCTGGTACAGTTAAAAATGTTGTAGATAATTTAAGAGCAAATGGAATAAAAGCAGGGCTTCTTAAGGTAAGAGTATTTAGACCATTCCCAGGAGAGTTAATAGCAAGAGCATTAGATGGAAAGAAAGCAGTTGCAGTACTTGACAGAGTTCCATTACTAAATGGAACAGGAGGACCATTATTTGAAGACGTTGTGTCATCAATGTTTGTAGAAAATGTAAGAGTAAACACTATTAACTATTCTTATGGTGTAGGTGGAAGAGATGTTACAGAGGAACAAATCCATAAAGTATTTGAAGATTTACAAAACTTAAATGATATGAAAGATACTTATAGATTTTTAGGATTAAAAGGTTAAAAAACAAATATTAAAGATAAATCATAGAAGGTATATAAAATTATATTAAAAGTAAAAATTCTATATTATAAAAAATGAGAACTTAAAATTAAAAAGTATATTAATTGTACAAAATAGTACAATGAGAAAGGAAAAATAAAATGTATAATGTTAAAGAGATAGTTGCAAATAAACCATCTAGATTTACAGCAGGACATAGAATGTGTGCAGGATGTGGTGCACCAGCAGTTGCAAGAATGATTTTAAGAGCTGTAAATGAAAATGACCATGTTGTTGTATCAAATGCAACAGGATGTATGGAAGTTTCAACTTGTATTTATCCATATACAGCTTGGACAGATTCATATATTCATACAGCATTTGAATCAGCATCAGCAGCAGAATCAGGAGCAGAAGCAGCATATAAATCATTAAAGAAACAAGGAAAATTACCAGAAGACCAAAATACTAAATTTATAGTATTTGGTGGAGATGGAGGAACTTATGATATAGGAATACAAAGTCTTTCGGGTGCTATGGAAAGAGGACATGATATGACTTATGTATGCTATGATAATGGAGCATATATGAATACAGGAATTCAACGTTCATCTGCAACACCAAGATTTGCAGATACAACTACATCTCCAGCTGGAAGTGTAATTCCAGGAAAGATGCAACCTAGAAAAGATTTAACAGAAATAATGGTTGCACATCATCTTCCATATGTTGCACAGACTGCAGCATATATGAATTTCAAAGATTTATATGAAAAAGCAGAAAAAGCAATAAATACAGAAGGGGCAAAATTCTTAAATGTATTAGCTCCATGCCCAAGAGGTTGGGGATATCCAACAGAAGATTTAATGCAAATAAATAAATTGGCAGTAGAAACTTGCTGGTGGCCTTTATATGAAGTTGAAAATGGGGTTTACCATATAACATATAAACCAGCCAACAAATTACCTGTTGAGGAATTTTTAAAAACTCAAAAGAGATTTAAACACTTATTTAAACCAGGAAATGAGTGGATGATTGAAGAAGTTCAAAAAGAAGTTGACTTAAGATGGAATGAACTTCTAGCAAAAGAAGAAATGACTAATAAATAAAATAAAAATAAAATGTAATTAATTTTCGTATCTTGTTGTCGCTAAAAGTGGCAAGCCACTTTTGCTCCATTCGCCCTTCGCTATGCTTCGGTTGGTCGCTACGCGATACTTTCAATTAATTACATTTTATTTTTACTTTATATACAAATTTTATTTAATATCATTGATACTTTTTTAGAATTTATAAATATATATTGTAATTTAGAATCAAATAATATAAAATAAACTCAAATTTTATCACAAAAAAAGAATACTTTTTTAATTTTAGTACTTAAATTTGACAAAATAATACTTGCAAAAGTACTACAATATTTAAAAAAGTAAGGAGTGGATAAGGATGTTACAAAATATTTCAAGGAATTATGAACAAAAAGAAGATGAACCAAAAATAAATTATAAAGAAAGTTTTGCAAAAATATTTAGCATACAAAATATATTTATATACATATTAACATTTATGATATCAATGGTTGGATTTGGAGTTGATTCAAGAGTTATAGCCCCATTTGGACTAGCTATGGTTGCAGCAAGTATTAGCAACGGAATACCAATAGCAGTTGTATATTTATCGAGTTTACTAGGAACTTCGATTAAATTTGGCATAAGCAATACAGCTACTTTTTTATTTACATCAATTGTAATGCTTTTGTTAGTGCTTATAAGGAAACCAGAAAAAACTGAAGAAGAAAATGAAAAATTAAGATTAGGTGCATATTTATTTATTTCAATATTTGTTGTACAAGCTGTAAGTATGATTTTTAAGGGATTTATATTATATGATTTTTTAGTAATGATAGTAATGAGCGTTGCAAGTTATATATTTTATAAAATATTTGTAAATTCTTTAGATGTAATAGCAAAGTATGGAATAAAGAGAGTATTTTCAATAGAAGAAATTGTAGGAGCAAGTTTACTGATTGCAATAGCAACTATTTCACTTAGCAGTGCACATATATTTTCATTTTCTATAAGAAATATAATTTGCATATTCATAGTTTTAATATTAGGATGGAGAAATGGAATATTAGTTGGAGGCATAAGTGGTATAACTGTTGGAATTGTATTAGGAATAATAGGAGAAGGGGATACTAGCTTAATTGCATCTTATGCAATCTCAGGAATGCTTGCTGGATTATTAAATAAATTTGGCAGAATAGGAGTAATTGTTGGATTTATATTAGGAAATATATTAATTACATACACTGTAAGTGGTGGAACAGCTGATTTAATAATGTTTCAAGAAATTTTAATTGCATCAGTTGGACTTTTAGCAATGCCAAAAAAATCTAAAATAAGTATTGAAAAAATACTTCCAAAAACAAAATTATTACCAGAGGCAGGAAAAACATTAGAAAGTAACGAAGAAACATTACTTAAGCTTAATACGATTTCAAAGACAATTTCTGAAATGGCAGATAATTATAAGGATGATGAACTATATGAAAAAAATGAAAATATATTTGAAGATGAAGTATTAAAAGCTATAGATGGAATGGAAGATAATATTTTATTTGATGACATATATAATAATACAGGAAATATTTTAAAAGACATATTTTCAAATTTAATGGAAAATGGCATATTAACTCAAAAAGAAATCATAAGTATATTTGGAGAACACAATATTTATCTAATGAATTCTAATGATACAGACTCTAATATTCAAGAAGAAAAAGAAATAAGAAATATGCTAAATGCAATAAATTCAGCATATAGAATTTGCAAAAACAATTTAGTATGGCAAAAAAAATTAGATGAAGTTAATAAAAATATGTCAAGTCAATTAAAAAATGTAAAGAAAGCGATTGAGAATATTACTGAAAACATAGAAAAAGAAGATGAAACAGAATTAAAGAAAAAGGATGAAATAATAAAAAATCTTAGAGAAAGAGATATTTATTTAAAAGATTTAAAGATTAAAAAAGAAAATTCAGGAAAATATATAGTTAATGCTTACACAGCAATTTGTGATGATGAAGAAGGAAAAGAATGTCCTATAAAGCAAATTTCTAAAGTAATATCTACATCTTTAAATGAGAAATTTACTATTCAGAATCCAAAGTGCGGAATAAGGCTAAATAAAGATATATGTACATATACATATATTTCTAGTGATAAATATTTGCTTCAAACAGGAATTGCAAAAGCAAATAAAGATGGAGAGATTGTGTCTGGTGATACTACTTCAAATATAAGACTAGCAGATGGTAAGTATTTATTTGTTATAAGTGATGGTATGGGCTCAGGAACGATAGCAAGTAAAAATAGTAAGTTGGCAATTGACATGTTAGAAAATCTGTTAAGTTCGGGATTTGAAAAAGATACATCAGTTAAGCTAATTAATTCAGCTATTTTGACCGCAAATAAAGATGATAATTATGCAACTTTGGATATTGGTATATTTGATTTATATGAAGGAAATATGCATATTATGAAAAATGGTGCATGTCCGACATACATAAAACGTAATAAAGATGTAAATATAATAAAATCAACATCACTTCCAACAGGAATAATAGATAATATAAAAGTTGATACTTATGATAAAGAATTACAAGATGGTGATATAATAGTGATGTGCAGTGATGGAGTACTAGAATCAAGTACAGAGTATGAAAACCGCGATTTATGGCTTAAGTATTTGCTTGAAGATATTCAAACTGACATTCCAGAAAGGATTGCTAATATTATACTTAGAGAATCAACTGACAATTATATCGGAAAACCTAAAGATGATATAAGTGTAATTGTAATAAAAGTAACTAAGAAATAAATTTATTAGAAAGAAAAAATATATAAATTATGTTTGGTTTCAAAAAAGCAAAGAAATAATATACACCTGATAGCAATAACTAAAAAAATTATTATGAAAACGTTGACAAGCTTAAAAAAATGGTGTAAAATAAAATGGTATATTTTATACGAATAAAATCTAGAGGGCTAATAGATGTTTAATTCGATAAAGGTAAATGAGAGATAATTAAATATTAATAAAAAAGGAAAAATCGGTAAGTATATCGGTTTCTCCTTTTTTTGCCTGTCTTGAGATTGTTTATGTAAATTTTAAAAAAAGGAATTGGATATAACAATTTTTATGAAATTTTAATATAGAGCAGTAATTAGAACTTTATAAAAAATGTTATATGGCAAGAAGGCTTTTTTAAAATGATAAATATACGAGTAAAATCTGCTTAAAAGTATATTTGTAAGGAGGTATTACTTTGTTAGAAGTAAAGGATGTAAAGCATGATAAAACAGTTCGTAAATCTTTTTCAAAAATAGGTGATTTTATTGAGATGCCAAATCTAATTAAGGTACAAAAAGATTCATATAACTGGTTTATAAACGAAGGCTTAGGAGAAGTATTAAAAGAAGTTTCTCCAATCTCAGATTATTCAGAAAATCTAGAACTAAAATTTTTAGATTATCGTTTTGATGAGAAAACAAAATATACAGTAGAAGAAGCGAAAGAAAGAGATGCTACATACTCAACTAAATTACATGTTAGAGTAAGTTTGTTTAACAAGGAAACAGGAGAAATTAAAGAACAAGAGATTTATCTTGGTGATTTTCCAATAATGACAGAAACTGGAACATTTATTATAAATGGTGCCGAAAGAGTTATAGTAAGTCAATTAGTACGTTCACCAAGTTGTTATTATGCAAAAACTTTAGATACGAAAACAGGTAAAAGTTTATTTACATCTACAGTTATGCCACTTCGTGGAGCATGGCTAGAATATGAAACAGACAACAATGATATTTTTTATGTTAGAGTAGATAGAACAAGAAAAATTCCAGTAACAACTTTATTAAGAGCAATAGGAATAGAAAGTGATGACCAAATATTAGCCCTATTTGGTGATGAAACTTTATTAAAATCTACAATAGAAAAAGATACCATAAAAAATTTAAATGATTCATTAGTAGAAATATACAAAAAATTAAGACCAGGAGAACTTCCAACAGTAGAAGCTGCCAAAACATTATTTGACAGATTATTCTTTGATCCTAAAAGATATGACTTAGCAAAAGTTGGAAGACATAAGTTTAATGGAAAATTATGCTTAGCAGAAAGAATTATAGGACAAATTGCTGCAGAAACAATATCAAATCCAGAAACAGGCGAAATTATAGTAGAAAAAGATGAAGAAATTACTCATGATTTAGCTTGGCAAATCCAAAATTCTGGAATTAACAGTGTGTATATAAAATGTGGAGAAAGTAAGATAACTGTTATAGGAAATGGAACAGTTGATATCAATAAATTTGTTGACATAGACATAAGTGATTTAAGAATAAAAGAATTAGTAAATTATATAGTTCTTAAAGACATTTTAGACAAGACTCCAAAAGAAAAATTATATAATGAATTAAAAAATAGAAAAGATGAACTTATTCCAAAACATATAACTAATGAAGATATAATAGCTTCAATAAGTTATTTATTAAATTTATATCATGGATTAGGAAAAATAGATGATATAGATCATTTAGGAAATAGACGTATAAGATGTGTTGGAGAATTATTACAAAATCAATTTAGAATTGGATTAGCAAGACTTGAAAGAGTTGTACGTGAGAGAATGACAATTCAAGACTTAGACTCAATTACACCACAAGCATTGATAAATACAAAACCAATATCTTCAGCAATAAAAGAATTCTTTGGTAGCTCACAGTTATCACAATTTATGGATCAAACAAACCCATTATCTGAGCTTACACATAAAAGAAGAATATCAGCATTAGGACCTGGAGGACTTACAAGAGAAAGAGCGGGATTTGAGGTTAGAGATATTCACTATACTCACTATGGCAGACTTTGCCCTGTTGAATCTCCAGAAGGACCAAATATAGGATTGATTTCAGCTCTATGTTCTTTTGCAAGAATCAATGAATATGGTTTTATTGAAACACCATATAGAAAAGTAGATAAGAAAACAGGAAAAATTACTGATGAAGTTGATTATTTATCAGCAGATCAAGAAGATAGATATATTATAGGTCAAGCATCAGAGCCAATAGACAAAAATGGAAAATTTGTTAATAAAAAGATAAAAGTAAGACAAGTTACTGAATTTAAAGAAGTACCAGCGGACCAAGTTGATTATATTGAAGTATCACCAAAAGAACTTGTTTCAGTTGCAGCAGCAATGATACCATTCTTAGAGCATGATGACGTTAAGCGTTCATTAATGGGATCTAACATGCAAAGACAAGCAGTTCCACTTCTAAAACCAGAAGCACCAATAGTTGGAACAGGTATGGAGTATAGAGCAGCAAAAGACTCAGGAATTACAGTTATTGCAAAAGAAGATGGAATTGTTGAAAAGGTTACAGCAGACGAGATTCAAGTTAGAACTAAAAACGAAGTAACAAGATATAGATTATTAAAATTTAAAAGAACTAATGGTGGAACATGTATTAATCAAAGACCAATAGTAGAAGTTGGTGAAAAGGTTAAAGCTGGACAGACAATTGCTGATGGACCTGCAACAGATGGCGGAGAAATGGCATTAGGAAGAAATGTTCTTATAGCATTCTCAACTTGGGAAGGTTATAACTTTGAGGACGCCGTATTAATTAGTGAAAAATTGGTTAAAGAAGATGTTTATACATCAATTCACATTGAAGAATATAACTGTGAATGTCGTGATACAAAATTAGGACCAGAAGAGATAACTCGTGATATACCAAATGTTGGAGAAGATGTATTAAAAGACTTAGACGAAGATGGTATTATTAGAATAGGTGCAGAAGTAAGATCTGGAGATATATTAGTAGGAAAAGTTACTCCAAAAGGTGAAACAGAGCTTACTGCAGAAGAAAGATTGTTAAGAGCTATATTTGGAGAAAAATCTAGAGAAGTTAGAGATACATCTCTTAAATTACCACATGGAGAAGCTGGAACAGTAGTAGATGTTAAAGTATTTACTAGAGATAATTCAGACGAATTAGGCCCTGGAGTAAATCAAGTAATTAGATGTTATGTTGCAACAAAGAGAAAGATATCAGTTGGAGATAAAATGTCAGGACGTCATGGAAATAAAGGTGTTATTTCAAGAATTCTTCCAGAAGAAGATATGCCTTTCTTACCAGATGGAACACCAGTAGATATAGTATTAAATCCAATGGGTGTACCTTCTCGTATGAACTTAGGTCAAGTTCTAGAAGTTCACTTAGGAATGGCAGCAAGAGCTTTAGGATGGAAAGTTGAAACACCAGTATTTGATGGTGCAAAAGACTATGAAATTCAAGAGTTATTAGAAAAAGCTGGATTAAGAAAAGATGGAAAAACAACTATTTATGATGGTAGAACAGGAGACCCATTTGAACATCCAGTAACAGTTGGTGTTATGTATATGTTAAAATTACACCACTTAGTAGATGATAAAATTCATGCTCGTTCAACTGGACCATATTCATTAGTTACACAACAACCTCTTGGTGGTAAAGCACAATTTGGTGGTCAAAGATTTGGAGAGATGGAAGTTTGGGCACTAGAAGCTTATGGTGCAGCATATACACTTCAAGAAATGATTACTACAAAATCAGATGATATAGTAGGACGTGTTAAAACGTATGAAGCAATTGTAAAAGGTGAAAATATTCCAAAACCAGGTGTACCAGAAGGATTTAAGGTATTGGTAAAAGAACTACAATCATTAGGATTAGATATTAGATTATTTGATGATAAAGATAAAGAAATTGAGTTAAAAGAAAACATCGAAGATGGAGTTGATTTTAATTCTATAAATGATTCTAAACCACAAGAAGAAAATGTAGTTGTAGAAAATGAATTAAGTGACGGTTATATGGAAGCAGATGAGATGGATAAAGATGATGACGAAAATGACGATGTTGAAGGCGACGAAGGAGATGAAATCTTCTCACCTATAACTGATGACGAAGATGATGATTTAATTACTAGAGAAGAAGATTTAATAAATGATTACGACGCTGGAGCAGATTCTTATGATGATTATGATGAGTAGGGCTCCATTCGCGCTTCGCTTGAGCGCTACGCGATGCATTTTGAATTTATTGTATTACTGTAAAATATAATAAATTCTTCGCATCTTGTTGTCGCAGAAAATTGATGAATCAATTTTCGCTCCATTCGCGCTTCGCTTGAGCGCTACGCGATGCTTTCAAATTATTATATTTTTACATAAATAAAAGATAAATAAAATTAATTGAATAAGTTTCTTAACGGAAAGTTAGATACATAATAATTTGTTCAGCGTTGTAAATCTAATAATTCTTAATAAAGAAACAAAAAATATTTTGATAGGGGGCTTAAAATAAGTGGATGAATTAGAATTTTTAAGCAAAATTCAAATTGGATTAGCATCTGACGAAAGAATAAGAGAATGGTCTAAAGGTGAAGTTAAAAAGCCTGAGACTATCAATTATAGAACTTTAAAACCTGAAAAAGATGGTTTATTTTGCGAAAGAATATTTGGACCAATAAAAGATTGGGAATGCCACTGTGGTAAATATAAAAGAATCAGATATAAAGGTGTTGTTTGTGATAGATGTGGTGTTGAAGTTACAAAGTCAAAGGTTAGACGTGAAAGAATGGGACACATTGAGCTTGCTTCACCAGTTGCTCATATCTGGTATTTCAAGGGAATACCTAACAGAATTGCTTTAATGTTAGATATTTCACCAAGGGCAGTTGAAAAAGTTGTATATTTTGCATCTTATATTGTTGTAGATAAAGGTACAAGTGGACTTGTAAAAGGTCAAATATTAAATGAAAAAGAATATCATGAAGCTAAAGAAAAATATGGAGAAGGTTCTTTTAAAGCTGAAATGGGTGCAGAGGCATTGAAAAAATTACTAGAAGAAATAGATGTAGACAAATTAGCACAAAAACTTACTAAAGAGCTTGAAAAGGCTAGTGAGCAAAAGAGAGCAAAACTTATAAAAAGATTAGACACAATTGAAGCATTTAAAACTTCTGGAAATAAACCAGAGTGGATGATAATGAGTGTTATACCCGTTATCCCTCCTGATTTAAGACCAATGGTACAATTAGATGGTGGTAGATTTGCAACATCTGACTTAAATGACCTTTATAGAAGAGTTATAAACAGAAATAATAGATTAAAGAGATTATTAGAATTAGGAGCACCAGAAATAATAGTAAGAAACGAAAAACGTATGTTACAAGAATCTGTTGATGCTCTTATAGATAATGGTAGACGTGGAAGACCAGTAACAGGTGCTGGAGGAAGAGCATTAAAATCATTATCAGATATGCTTAAAGGAAAACAAGGTAGATTCCGTCAAAACCTACTTGGAAAACGTGTTGACTATTCTGGACGTTCTGTTATCGTTGTAGGACCAGAACTTAAGATATATCAATGTGGTGTTCCAAAAGAAATGGCTGTAGAACTATTTAAACCATTTGTAATGAAGGAACTTGTCTCAAGAGGTTTAGCACATAATATTAAAAATGCAAAAAGAATGGTAGAAAGATTAGATCCAGCTGTTTGGGAAGTACTTGAAGATGTTATTAAAGACCATCCAGTATTATTAAATCGTGCTCCAACACTTCATAGACTTGGTATTCAAGCATTTGAACCAGTTTTAGTTGAGGGTAGAGCTATAAAATTACATCCATTAGTTTGTACAGCATTTAATGCTGACTTCGATGGAGACCAGATGGCTATTCACTTACCATTATCACCAGAAGCACAAGCAGAAGCAAGATATTTGATGTTATCAACAAATAACCTTCTAAAACCAACAGATGGTGCACCTATAACTGAACCATCTCAAGATATGATTTTAGGAGCATATTACTTAACAATGGATGTTGAAGCAGATGCAAATGATAATGAGGAAGAAATTGCAAAGAAGGGAACTAAAGGAGCTGGAAATTATTTCTCTTCTCCAGATGAAGCTGAGATGGCTTATGCAAATGGAGACTTAGGTGTACATGCAAAAATTAAAGTAAGAATGTCTGAATATGATGAAGAAGGAAAAGAACTTGATCATGCATTTATAGAAACAACTGTTGGAAGAATAATATATAATAAGGGTATTCCACAAGATTTAGGATTTGTAGATAGAAAGAATAAAAAGAATAAATTTGAGCCAGAGATTAATTTTTCAGTTGCTAAAAAGCAATTGAAACAAATAATAGATAAATGTATTTATACGCATGGATTAGATAGAACAGCAGAGCTTTTAGATTATATTAAATCAACTGGTTATAAATATTGTACGACTGCAGGAATGACAGTTTCAATTGATGACGTTAAAGTTCCAGAAGAAAAGAAAAGATTACTACAAGAAGGAGAAAAACAAGTTGAAAATATAGAAAAACAATATGCTCGTGGACTTATAACAGAAAATGAACGTTATAATAACGTAATTAATATTTGGGAAAAGACAACAGACGAAGTAGCAGATTCAATGCAGAAAAACTTTGATGATTTAAACCCAATATTCATGATGTCAAAATCTGGAGCTCGTGGTAACATAAGCCAATTAAGACAAGTAGCAGGTATGCGTGGACTTATGGCTAGTACAACAGGTAAAACTGTAGAAATTCCTATTAAATCTTCATTCAGAGAGGGTCTAGATTCATTAGAATACTTTATTTCAGCACATGGTGCTCGTAAAGGACTTTCTGATACAGCTTTAAGAACAGCTGACTCAGGATATTTAACAAGAAGATTAGTTGATGTTTCACAAGATATAATCATAAGAGAAGACGATTGTGGAACAAATGAAGGATTAGAAGTTTATACAATAAAAGATGGAAATCAAGTAATTGAAAAATTACAAGAAAGATTAATAGGAAGATATCCATTAAATGATATAAAGAATCCTAAAACAGGTGAATTAATCTGTGATACAAATACAATGATTTCTGAAAAAATGGCAGATGAAATTGTTGACTTAGGAATAGAAAAAGTAAAAGTTCGTTCACCATTAAATTGTAAGACAAAACATGGTATATGTACAAAATGCTATGGAATGAGTATGGCAACAAGAGAAAGAGTAAATATTGGTGAGTCAATAGGAACAATAGCAGCACAATCAATTGGTGAGCCAGGTACACAGCTTACAATGAGAACAATACACTCTGGTGGTGTTGCTGGTGTTGCAGATATTACACAAGGTTTGCCTAGAGTTGAGGAGCTATTCGAAGCTCGTAAACCAAAAGGATTAGCTATAATCACAGAAATAGCAGGAAAAGTAAAAATTACAGAAGAAAAGAAGAAAAAACAAGTTACTGTTACATCTAAAGATAATAGTAAAACATATTCTATACCATTTGGTGCAAAACTATGCGTATTTGATGGAGATGAACTAGAAGTTGGAGATCCAATAACAGAAGGTTCAATAAATCCTAACGAAATTTTAGCAATAAAAGGACCAGATGGAGTTCATGAATATCTTGTACAAGAAATTCAGAAAGTATATAGAAACCAAGGTGTTGATATTAATGATAAACACATAGAAGTAATTGCAAGACAAATGCTTAAGAGAGTAAGAGTAGAAGACATTGGTGACAGTAATTTACTTCCAGGTTCTTTAATAGATATTAATGAATTAGATGAAATCAATAGTAAATTAGAAGCAGAAGGAAAGAAACCAGCAAAAGGAAAGAGAATTTTACTAGGAATTACAAAGGCATCTCTTGCAACTGAAAGTTTCTTATCAGCAGCTTCATTCCAAGAAACTACAAAAGTATTAACAGAAGCCGCAATTAAAGGTAAAGTTGATAACTTAATTGGATTAAAAGAAAATGTTATCATTGGTAAGTTAATACCATCAGGAACTGGTATGCAAAGATATCAAGACACACATATTAATACTGAAGAAGTAGAATCAGGAGCAGATGCTCCAAGCCAAAAAGAAAATGCTAACGTAGCAAATGTATAAGTAAAAACATAGTACTGACTAATTCTAGTCAGTACTATTATTTATATATTATTTTCCTGATCTTCTTTTTGTTGTTGATTTGTTTCATTTATTTTAGTAGATAAATTTATCTCTTTTACAATACTCTGAAATTTATTTAATGCACTATTTTGATTAATTGAAACATAAGAAAAATTATTTTTTTTTGTAATTGCTATTGAACGATTATTTTGTATTTGTCTGTTTAATTCATTATTTTGTATTTGCAATATATTAGTTCTATGTTTATTATTTATTTTTTTATTATTATCTAAAAGTACTAATTGTGTTTCATTTTGTCTGCTGTTTACCTTGCTATTAATTAGTTGTCTTAATTTTTGTTGATCTATCATTGTAATTAATTGTGAATCTTTGATTATTACGTTTAAAAGTTGTTGCATCTCTGTCGTAAATTTTCCATTTAATTCACATTGAGAATATGCATATAAATCTGACAAACTATCTTCTAAACTGTACTCATATTTTTCATTTCCGTATTTCTGAGTTGAGAAGTTGTATTTTTAAATTAATATTAGTTAATTTTGCCTGTTTTAGTTTTGATTTTCCTAACATTTTTCCAATCAATGAAATTTTTTCACTTTCGATTTGTGTTCTTTCTTGTTTAAGTCGAGATAATTTTGAGTCTTTTATTAAGTTATATATTTTAGAATCAAAGCTTTTTTCAAATTTTTCTTTTAATTCGATAGTATACTCAGTTTTTATTGTTCTGTTTTGAGATAAATTTTCTAATTCTTTTAATATTTCACTAACTTTATCTAATTCCTCTGGATTATCAATTTGTTGAAATTTTTCACTTATTTGTTGCATATTATTTTTTATATCATTTATATTTGAATATATACTATCATCATCTGTTGAAGTTAATAAATAGTCTAAACCTAATTGTTTTGCAATTCTACGAAATTTTAGTTCTTCATTTTTTAATTCGTAGTATAATTTTTCAATATTGCTTGGTATAATTTGTGTTTTATTTTCTATATTTCCTCTTTTTAATTCAGACGTCATATCTATTTTACTATGTATTCCATTTTCGTGGTTAGAACGAATTGTTGAATCTTTTTTAATTGTTTCTTCTTCTGCATGTCTATTTTGTTCTTTTGTTTTTCGAGTTTTTTCAATTTCAGCTAATTTTATTGCTTTATCAGATAATTGGGAAAAATTAATGTTTTGTAAATCAATTCCTTCATATAGCTTGTTTTCTATTCCATAATGTTTTAATGCTGAAAAACTTTCTTTAAACTGTTGTAAATTAGGAAATACTTCATTTAATATTCTACTTCTATTTTGATCTTTTCTCATACTATATATAATTTCATCTTGAATTAAATGCACAATATGGTCTTTTAATTTATTTAAGCTGTCTACCTTATTTAAATGATATGAATTTTTTAGTGCTTGTTTTAATTCTTCTTTATTGTTTATTTTAATAATATTATTATATACATGTATAGCATATTCACAACTTTGTTCGTCAGCTGAAAGCTTACTTATGTATGAGTATTGACCATAATTTTCTCTTATCATATTTAACATATACATTATGTCCTTGTCTTTAGGTGTTGCCTGAACTTTAGCTACAAAAGTATATTCTTCATCTATTTTTACTCTTTCTTCATCAGTTGACGCATTTGATAATTCGGATAAATATTTCATCATTATTAAAGACAATCTATTATTTCCACCATTTATAAAAAATTTATTATTACTTTCATATAATTCTATAGGTGTATCATGTTTTAAGTTAGATTGATCTAATTGCTTTAAATCATGAGAATAATATTCTGGGTTATTGAAATATTCATCAACTGCATTATCGCCTCTTTTACTAGATAAAAAGGCTTCAAGCCAAGTTTTATTACAATAAGATGGATGTGTTGTTCCTACTAAATTTTTTAGTGAAAATTTTTTGAAATTTTTTTCTGTTAAATTTTCATATATTATAAATTCTATTTCTTCTTCTGAAAAAATTTCTTCCATTGTATGACTATATTTTTCAAATTCTGGAGGTAGATTATTTATATCTAAACCTAAACTTTCAAGAAATTTTTTCTTTTTATTAGATATTACTATCATATTTTACCTTTTCTAAAATTATTTAAATATCAAAAATCATATAATACTAATTGTGTTAATATAATACAATGAGTAATTTCAATATATTTTTTAATTAATATATTGCTTTAATTATTATTTTATATCATAAAGATGTAAAAAAAACAACAAATAAAAAATTTTACTCATAATCACTTAAAGCTCTTATGAGTTCATTATCTCCATTAACTTTAATACCATTTTTTAGAAGCATTAAATCATCTTCAGTCAAGTATTGTGTAACAATATCTGTAACTTCTTTTAAATTCTCATTACCATCAGAATCTAAAGTAAAAACCGCAATATAACCATCTTTTTCTTTTATAACATAATGTTTGTCACAAATTCCATCAATTTCTTTTGATAGTTTAACTCGATTTTCTAAAAATTCACTTACATTCCAATCTGAATATTTATTTTTAAAATAATTTTCATCTTTATTTACATCTTCGTTTTTTATATTTTCTTCATAAGTTTCAACATCATTGCATTGATTATATAAAGTTTCATATATAATTTTAGTATTAGGAGTAGTTTTTATTTCTGTACTTACTGCTTGAATTATATTTTGCTGCCTTTCTTTTAGTTTATTTGCATTTTCAACTTCTTTTAGAGTGGCTTGTTCAAGTGCACTGTCACTGCAAATATGCACTATAATTCCAGTAGTAATGCCGAATATTATAGCTACAAAAATATATCCTACTAAGATTGATTTTCTCATTTATTCACCTCTTAGTAGGATTATTTCCCAAAATATTCTAATTATTCATAAGTATTAAAAGTAAATGAGGAAATTTTATATCCATATAGTTTTATTGCCTTTTCTCTTTTGTTTTCATTTGTCATAGGCATCTTTCCTTTCTGTCTAATTTTTTATATTGGGATTTTTTAAGAAATAAAATTTTTGAAAAAAATCTTAAGCAGATTATAATACCAAAATATAACAAATGTCAAGAAAAATTGTCTGACATTTTCGACATACTAATATAAAAATTATTAATTAGAAAACTTAATAAAAAATATTATAATTAAAATTTATCATAAATATAGTGTTAAAACTAGATTTTTCTAAAAATAAATTATTACAAATTAATAACAAATAAAAAAACAGGAGTAGAATATAGGTTAGTTGGAGATTACTATTTACCAAACATAGTATTACCAAAAACAATAAGAACAGAAAAAGTTGATGAAAAATTAAAAGCTAATAATCAAATGGAATGGGTTGGTAAAATGAATTGCATAAAGCAATGTGCAGAAAAAATTGTATGCAATGAAATAATTTACAAATAAAGTAAAATTTCTTTGGAATTTTTAATGAAATTTTATAAAATAAATGATATAATGCTTTCAGTAGTAATATTATTTAATTTGGCAGACAGTGTCTGCCAAATTAGAAAGAAGGTAAAAAATGGAAAATGAAATAGATATAAGCAGATACAAAGAAATTTTTGAAAATATAAAACAAGAAATATTAAAATCACAATATAAAGCAATGCAAGCAGTAAATACAGAAATGATATATATGTATTGGAATATAGGAAAAATAATATTAGATAATACAGATTGGGGAAATAAGTTTATTGATAATTTATCAATAGATTTAAAAAGAGAGTTTCCAGACATTCAAGGATTTTCAAGTAGAAATTTAAGAAATATGCGAAATTTTTATAAAGAATATCCTGATATGGAAATATTGCAGACATTGTCTGCCAAATTACCATGGTCACATGATGTTTTGGCAGACCAAATAAAATATAAATTATTTAAGAGACAAGCAATAGCAGAGAAAGTAACAAATATTTTATCATTTATAGGAATACTTTTTGGCAATTTACTTTGTAATCTTACGATGTCAAAATAAGTAAAATTTAGCTTATTAGTGTTGCATAAAAAATTGAGATATAGTAAACTAATAATAGTTAAAATCGAATAAAAAAATATATTAGCGCTTAAAAATATTGAAACCTAAGAAAAGAATAAAAACTTATATAAAATTGCATAAAGTGTGTTAAAAAGTTAATTTTAATGATATAATAATTGAAAGTGAGAAATTTTATGAATAATATAGATTTAATGAATTATTGGATTAAAAGTTCTGATAGAGATTATGAATCAATGCAAAAAAATTACGAAACAGAGCAATATACTTGGGCTTTATTTATAGGACATTTAGTAATTGAAAAATTACTAAAAGCAATATATGCTAAAATAAACAAAGATAATCCATATCCACCTAAAATACATAATTTGAATATATTAGCAGAAAGATGTAATCTTGAAGTAGATGAAAGGAAAACAAAAATTTTAATGACTTGTAATTCATTTAATATCAGCGCAAGATATGAAGATTATAAAAATGAATTTTATGAAAGATGTACTAAAGAATATACATCTGAACAAATACAAAATATAAAGGAGGTTAGATTATGGTTAAAGGAAATATTGATGTAGATATTTTGAAAAATGTAGAAGAATATATTAAAGAAGTATCTAAACATTATAATATTAAAGAAGTGTATATATTTGGTTCTTATGCAAAAGGAACTAATCACAAAGATAGTGATATAGATGTAGCTATCATTATTAATAGTGATAACAATAGTTTTGATTTAATGGTAGAACTTATGATGTTGACACAAAATATAGATTTAAGAATAGAGCCACATCCAATAAAAGTAAAAGATTTTGAAGAAGGAAATCCTTTTATTCAAGAAATAATTGATACTGGAATAAAAGTGGCTTAAAAAATATAGTCGAATTTTTATATTCTGATAGTGTAAAATAAAGTGTGTAAGTTAAAGGTACCAAAACTTATGCACTTTACTTTTTTATGCAAAGAAATATAT
>CANPZY010000017.1 GCA_947588945.1 uncultured Clostridia bacterium | reverse complement strand
AAGGGGCGGCGACAAACACATTTATTAAAAACAATGATGTTCTTAATTATTATATTCATATTAGCATAAAATATGTGAATTGTCAATAATTGTTCTAAAGAGTTTTCAAAGATTAAATTCAACTTATAAAGATTGTTTGTATTATCAAAGTTTTGTGCAAATAAGGGTAGGAATAAAACCATAATTTTGAAGTTTTATTAATTTTTATTTTAAATTTAAGATATCCAATTTTTCAAAACAGCCCCTCTCTCCTACTGCTTGCGATATGTTTGACTAAAGTATAACAAAAAAAAGCAAATAATCACTTACTTTTATAAATTTGTTTAATATCCCCAAGTCATTAGCTTCCAATCTCCATTTTCTGAACGAGCTAACCACCATGACCAATTATATTCCGAATTAGCGATCCAAGCTCCTCCACCATTTATAGGCGAACGAAAACTGCTTTCAAATGCTATACATTGTGTAAAAACTTCTTTATTATCATTGGCTGATTCTAAATCATTCATCCATTTTATATTATCTTCATTATTACATTTATCATCAGATATGCAAGAAAGACTGTAAAGTTTGCATCCTTTAAATTTATTAAATCTTTCTATTATTTTTGATATTGCTTCTTTCATATCTTCCTCTGTGTAAATAGCTGACTCCCCATAGTTTATTTTTACTGAATTCCTATTTGCCTTTTCATATCCAACTAATAAAAGTATAGACATACAGCATATAATCACACCACAAGTAATTAGAAACTTCTTTTTCATATATTTAATTCTCCTCTACAACTCACTAATTATCTAACTCATACAAATTGTAATTTGTGTTACTATTTATTTATAGATAAATTATAACTATTATCTATAAGTTCGTATATTTCATTTATATTAACAGAGCCATCGAGTTTTATAGTTATCCAATGTTTTTTATTCATGTGATAACCTGCAAAGTATCTATAATTATCAACAATCTTTTCTATTTTTTCTGGTTCTAATAATAAATCAATAATTTCAATACTTCCTTCTTCTTCAATTCCTATTTTTGATTTTTCAACTATAAGTAATGCTCCATACCATTTATTATTATCCTTGTTTCTCCATATAGCATTATTAGGAAATTTATCCCATAAATATTCTAACTCATCATTATATTTTTGTCTTATATATTCAATAATTAGGTTAGCATATTTACTTTTAAATATATTTTTAGAACAACAATTATTTTTAACTTTTTCAATAATGTTATTATATTCTTCTCTTATTTTTCCTACAAATTCTCCTGTTGCACTTGTAACATAATAAAGCATAAATTTCTCTCCTGTAGAAAGTTCTATAACATCAGAACTTATAACATTATTCATATCTATCTTTATAATCAAGGAAAATTGATTGTTCATTATTTTAGTTTCATATTTATAGTAATTACTTTCTTTGACAAATCCTAATTGTAATAATTTTTGAACATCTATTTTTAAATCTTTTAATTTTACTTTATCTTCCGCTATATCATCTCCTCGACAAAATATTATTCTTTGATTTTTGTAACTTATTACTTATTCATAAATTTATCAATATCAACTAAAATTTCTTTGTCTGTTTGATATAAAAAATTGTTTGCATCAATATTCATCTTTTTGCCAACTATTTCTTCTTTTCTTGATTTTTCAATATACTTTTTAAAATCTTCATATATCTCTAATGTTGTACTTAAATGTACTGGATGTCTATTTTCATTATGGATTCTATTTAAATATCTCTTGTGTAAAATTTCAATATTTCCACGAAGTACAATTGTTAGCACATCATAATCATTTTTAGTTGCTATCTTATGCAATTTCTCTAACTCTATTTGATGAAAATTAGCTTCTAAAATGAGGTTTTGATTATGATTACAAAACTCTGAAAATATAAAACACATTAATTCAATTGTTGCATTTGATAGTTTTAAGTTTTCTTCTCTGTTAGAAAATCCTATCGTATCTCCTAAAACTTCTTTAATTGTATCTTTATAAAATACATTTGTATTATATCTATTAGAAAGAATGTTAGCAAAAGAGGATTTTCCTGTTGCTAAATCACCAGTAATTAATAACAGTTTTTTCATAATGTACCTCCAATCTTTTCTACAAATTACTATTTATCTAATAAAAGTATATCTACAAACAAGCGATTTTTACTTGCTCACACAAATTTATTTCTAAAGTTCATTAGGTTAGTATTCTTTATTTTCTTTTTCATTTTTAACTTTCTCCAACATAAACTACCAATTATTTAGTTAAAGTATAACAAAAAAGAAATTGATTGTAAATATACTTCTTTTGTATTTTAAATAAAGTTATTGCTTTTCTAATATTTTCATAAAAAATAGTACCCCTTTTTTTTATGTACTATTTGTTTTGCTCATTTTTTAAATATTTATTTATATTTTCTATATCTGCTTGATATTTTAGTAAATTCCTTTTTGCTTTATAAACTAAAATTGTATTTAAGTTTTCTAAATTGTATGGATTTGATTCTTCCATATTATATTCTCTAGAATGTATATAAACTTTATTAAAACATTTATTATATATTAATAAAAATTTTTTGCATATCTTGGTAATAATATTCTTCTTCTTTCATTATCTATTCCATTCCTTATATACTATTAATAAACTATCTTTATTAAAAATTTTTGAAAAATCTTCATCTATTTCTTGACTTCCATGAAATCGTTTATTTTATTTTTCAATTAAAAATTCTGCTCCATTTAAATATAATAATATATCCTTATTCATTTCAAGTATATCTTTTGAAACTGGTATAAGTCCTCTTACTTCATATATTTTTTTAGATAATGGCTGTATTTTGCCAGAAAAGTATCCAATTTCTAATCCTAATGCTCTTACTGTACTTATTGCATTAAATTCACTATTAAAATTTGACCAAGGTGTTATTTCCTCGCCACTTTTTGTTCTATAAAAAGAAAAATATTCAGAATTAAAAGTGTAACCATTGCATGTTACTTTAGGTTCAAACAAATGATCTACTAATGTGACTGGTTCCTTCCCAACATATTCAAACTCTATATTATAGTACAAATATGTATTATTAGAGTCTTTATTTATAGAAAATCCATGTAGTCCTGGAATGACATATCCTTCTTCATCAACAAAATTAGAATTATATGGTGTACAAAATTCTTCTGCATTAGTGAAAGTTTGTTTATCTGCTTTTTCTCCTAAACAAACTAATACATTATCAGTGAATTTTGCATCTGTTAAAGTAATTTTGAAATTTTTTTCTTCTTGAGTATCTCCTATTTTATAACGTTCTGGTATGCTATTTTTTGTTGTATTTTTATTTAAATATCTTGTTAATAAAAATAATACTATAAGTACAATCAAAATAACAATAAAACTTAATAATATTTTTTTGTTAATACTCCCTATTTCATCACTATTTTTCATATATTATTGCCTCCAATCTACATTTTACGCTTACATATTATCATAAGATACATACAAAAATCAACGATTTAACAAAAACTTATACAAAATGTGTTAAAATAATATTTCAATATATAATTTATTTTTTATATATTTTGCATTAATACTTCCCCCATTAATCTCTACTAGTTGTTTTGCTATTGATAATCCTAGGCCAGAATATTCTTTCATTTTTTCAATAGTATAATATCTATCAAATATTTTTTTAACAGTTGTTACATCTAATTTGCTTGCTTTATTAATAAAAGATATTTTTCCTTCTTCTTCAAGTATAATATTACAATTTCCATCACTATATTTAATAATATTTGATATAAGATTTTCAAATACTCTAATGATTGTATTTTTATCAATTTCTCTATAAACCTTTTTTTCACAAATAGAAATACTTGGTGTAATATTTTTTGTTTTAAATAAATTGTAATAACTTGCTATCGTTTCCTCTAAAATATCATTTATGCAACAAATTTCTTTTTTTAATTTTTTTTCTAATTCTATTCCAACTGATAAATCTTTTAACTGTTCTGTAAGTGTTGTTAATTCATTTACTTTTTGACTTACTATTTTTATATATTCTTTTTGTTTATTATCCAACTGTTCTTCTAATAATTCAGCATATCCATTTATTGCAGTAAGAGGAGTCCTTAAGTCATGTGAAATATCAGTTATCATTCTTTTTAATTCTTGATTTCCATTTTCATATTGCAACTGTTTAAATCTTAAATTTTTTAATTCTTTGTTCAAGTTAGTTGCTAGATCTCTAATATCTTTATCTTCTGAAGTTATTGATATTAAATTATTAGTATCAGATTTTAAAATATCACTAAAAGTGTTATTTATTTCTTTTATTGTTTTCTTTATAAAATATATTTTTATAGCAAGTACTATACTAAAACAAAATAATATAATAGATATAATCATCAAACTGATATTCACACTATTCTCCTTTATTTTAACTCTTTTTTAGAAAAAATGTATATACCTAGCATATTTATAATACATATTTCGGTTACTGAATAAATTAGTATTGCGCATAGAATTTCCTCCTTTGTATTAAATATTGCATTATCGTCATCTAAAGCACTCATTGATGTATCGTCTGCCATACTTAATATTGCAAAATTTTGACATACTGGTGTTGAAAGCACAATATTTTTTGCAATTTTAACTTTCTCATCTCCCGGATAGTTTGGATTAGGATATCTATTAATAACTGCAGTTACTCTTCCATCTTCTTCACGTATTGCTCCATAATATTTAGGCTCTCTCGCAATACTTCCAAAATAAAAGGATAATACAAAGAATATAATCAATATAATTACATTTATAATTGTTGACCATGTTGCTTCTGAAAATATCATTGATACAAAATTAAAAATAGAGCAATATACTATAATAACTAATATTGTATCTAATATACTCATACTTAATATTGGCAAAGAAAGTTCTGTTTTCATATCTAAAATTTTTCCAAATATTAATACAATTAATATATAAATCAATTCACATAATATAGATACTAAAATGCTTATTATAAGTTTTGATATATATATTGCTGTTCTACTATGTCCGAACTATTATCTTGTTCCTTATAATTCCATACATCTGCTCTTTTCCAACAAATACGCTTACAAATATTGCAATAAAAAATCCTATAAAAATAGCATATTCATTTATTATTTTGTCTAATTCTACAACTATATCATATTGTGAGTTCCATAGATTTAAGAAAAATATTGAAGCTATAATGCTTAAAAGAATAAATATCCAAAAAATAGCTTCTTTTCTTAATCTAAAAAATCCAGCTTTTAATAATTTAATCATTTTCTGCACCTCCTATTAAATTTAGATAATAACTTTCTAGAGTTTCATCTTTTTCTTGAAAATTATTAACTATACAATTTCTTTTTGAAAGTGCAGTAACAAGTTTTGTAACATTAATCTTTTCGTATATATCAATTACTTCATCAGATATAATTTTATAAGGAATCCTTGTTTCTTCTAAATATCTAACACATTCTTTTACATTATCTATTTTAATTTGAATTTTCTTTTTAAAATCTTGTTCTAATTCTTTTTTACTAATTTCTTTTACAATCTTGCCATCATTTAAAAATCCATAACAGGTTGCAATTTTTGAAAGTTCATCTAAATAATGACTTGAGATTAAAAATGTTATTCCTTTTTCTTTATTTAATTTTAAAATTAGTTCTCTTATTTCAATAATTCCTTCAGGATCTAATCCATTGATAGGTTCATCTAAAATTATGAAATCCGGACTTCCAACTAATGCGATAGCAATTCCAAGTCTTTGTTTCATTCCTAATGAAAAATTCTTTACTTTTTTATTTTTTTTGTCATCTAATTTAACAATTTTTAATATGTCATGTATTCCTTCTAAATTTGGAATTCCTGTTATTTTATATTGTTTTTTTAGATTATCCTCTGCTGACATATTTAAGCAAAGTGATGGTGATTCAATTATTGCTCCTATCTTTTTTCTTGTTTTACTTATATCTTTACTTACATTTGAAACTCCACAAATTGAATAATTTCCTGCAGTAGGTTTTTGCAATCCACAAATTACTCTGATTAAAGTAGTTTTTCCTGCTCCGTTTTTTCCTATTAGTCCATATATTGCGCCTTTTTCAATGTGCATATTTACATCAATTAAAACTTCGTTTCGTCTATACTTTTTTCTAAGATTATTAGTTTCTAAAACATAATCCATAATTTATTCTCCTTTCTATTTGATTGTACTATTCAATAGTTAAGAAAATGGTTAAGAAAAAGTAAAGTTTTAGTAAAGATTTTTAATTATTAAGAGAATAAATTATAATTTTTTTATTCTTTTATTTTAAATCCTATTCCCCATATTGCTTCAATATATTCATTCTGAGTAACTTGTCTAATTTTTTTTCTAATATTGCTTATGTGAACTTTTAAGGAATTTTCATCACAATTTTCTGTATCTAGGCTTATTAAATCTAGTAATCTTGTCTTAGTAATTACTTTATTAGGATTTAACAACAATTCTTTCATTATTGTATATTCTGTTCTCGTCAATGATATCTCTTCATTTTCAATTTTTAGACTTCTATTATCTTTTATCAATTTCATATCTTTATATTTTAAATCATTGTTTGGATTATTATTGATTCTAAATTGCACTTGTATTCTTGCTAGAAGTTCTTTTTTATCAAATGGCTTTGTAATATAATCATTAGCCCCATCAACTAATACTTTTACTTTGTCTTCTGATGATATCTTTGCACTAATAACTATTATTGGTATAGAATTATTTACTTTTTTTATTATCTCTTCTCCTGTTATTCCTGGAAGCATCAAATCTAAAAGAATTAAATCTATCTTTTCATTTTCTATTATTGACAAAGCTTCTGTTCCAGAATAAGCATTTTTTGTAATATAATGCTCTTTTTCAAGAAGTTCTTTTATTAAATTGTGAATAGTATCATCATCTTCTACTATTAATATCTTTTTCATTAACAATAAATCTCCATAAAATTACTATTTATCTAATCAAAGTATAACAAATAAGCAAGTAATTGTAAATGAAGTGAACCCAAAAAGTTAGACAAAAATGTTTAACAAGGAGGGTTCACTTTTTATGAGTAAATATTCAAATGATTTTAACATAACAATAGTAAAAAAATAAGAGATCTTGCAATTGCACAGAACTCTTATTTTTACTACATAAAATTGATATAATTTTACAATAGTTGCTATATAAACCTGTGATGTAAAACAGGATAATAAAAATTTAGTTAGCATATTAGCTAATGTATATGTATTTTACTATATTTTAGATATATTTTCAACCAATATGTATAATTTTTTTATTGTAAGGATTAAAAATAAAGACAGATTTAATTCTTTAACCTAATTCTTTTATTTTTGCTACTATATCGTTATATTGGTTACTTAATGTTTCTGTGTAAAATACTAATTGATCATTCTCAATTTCCCAATTTCCTTTGTTTTTTACAAGGAAATCAATGGTTTCTTCTTCATTTTCTATCAATGCTTTAATATCATTTAAACTTTTTACAATATCATTTTTAGCAGATTCCATTTCTGAAAAATTATCTCCAAGTACATATTGCTTATAAATATCTATATAATATTCATCTAATTCATTATCTTTTATGTAAGATAGTGCGAATTCTTCTGTAAGATAATCAGAAAAATTAGTTAGAAGTGTATCTAAAGAGCTTTTAGATTCGCTTAATTTATTTTTTGTATTAGTAAAATCTGGACCATCTTCTTTGATATTCTCAACACTTACGGCATTTATTAATGTTTCATCATTTATTAAAGTATCAAATTGTTTCATATAATTTACAAAGTCTCTAGAATAATCTTTTATAGCCTTTTCTACTTTTCCATAATCATCCGTAGTTATAGTTGTAGATAATTTTTTGTCTAAAGCTTCATAATCAAGTGGATAATTGTTTAATAAAACATATAATGAATCTAGTTCTTTTTCTAATTTTCCTTCTTGTTTAAAATCGGCTGTAACCATTAATGCTATTACTACTATAGATATTATTACTAAAATTGCAATGACAAAAAGTATTATTTTTGTTTTCTTTTTCATTTACATTTTCCCCCTTTTTAGCAATTATTGTAAACTAGTATATCACAAAAATAATAAAAAGTAAATTATTAATTAAATAAAAAACCTTATTAGCCTTTTTATTTATAGATTAATAAATTTAAATGTAGCTTGCATAAAAATATACAAGCTACAAATGTTAAATTTAAGCAAAATAACTTATTTTATTTATCCATGGAAGAATAATTTCCTTTTGTATATTTAAATTTCCCCTTCCTGTTCCCATTTCAATATCAGGTTTAACTATTCCATGAAAATCACTTCCTCCAGAAATATAATAATTATTTTCTTTACAATATTTTAATAAAGTTTTACTTTCTTCATCTGTAAATTTAGAATAATAACACTCAAAGCCATCAACTTTATAGTTATTTGTTATTTCTTGAAAAATAGACTCTGAATTCTCTTCATAAATATAAATATGTGGTACAAATACTAAGCCTCCAACACTTCTTATTAATTCAATGGTTTCTTGCATAGTAGGATATAGTTTAGTACTATCTATATAAAATTTACTTTCTTTATTACACATTTCTTTGCGATAAAAAACCATAGCATCATTCCAAGTATCATCATTTAAGAAGTATTTTTTATTTTCTGGATTTTTTCTAATTTGTTCTAATAAATAAGTAGAAAAATATTTATGAATTCCTACATCAAAATATTGCATATTAGCATCTTCTAAAGTAATTCCTAATTGCTTACATTTTTCTATTAATTGTTCTTTTTCTATTTTATTACGTTTTTCTTTTGTAGGATAAACTTCTTTTAATTTTTCTTGTAACTGCATGGTATCGACACCATAACCTAATAATTCAATATTAATTCCATTTATACTTGTATTTAATTCTATACCGCTTATTATTTTTCCAGTATAATATTGTTTATAATCAATTGTATCTAATTCTTGATATGCTTGACAAGTATTATGATCGGTAATTGATATATATTCTAATTTTTTCTTTTCTGCTATTTTAAGTAATTCTATTAATGTACTATCGCCATCGGAATATTTTGTATGCATATGTAAATCTATCATAAAAAATTTATTTCCTTTCCTAAAAATTTTCATCTTCATGAAAATTCCCATCATTATCTATGTGAACATCCATAAAACATTCTTCACACATACAATCATATAATTCATATTCTTCCTGAGATATCTTTTTAAAACACATTTCACATTCAAATTCATCATCTTCTTTGAAGTAATCATTTTCAGTATTATCTATATCATCTATATCAATATTATCTATTAAGCTTTCTGTAGTATGGTTTGAGCTATATCTATTATTAGGAACATCAATTACAGATTTTGTGTTGCTGTGTGTATTTTTTTTATAATTTCTTTCTATTTCTTCTGTTCTATCTTTTTTTATTATATAAATAGCATCCATTATAGATATTGCTATTATTAAAAATAAGATTATTACTCCAACAAAGGTTGGTAAAGAACTTACTATTGATAAGTATACTATTGTATACAATATAAAGCTAAAGAAATTATTAATATTTAATAACTCTAGTAATCCAACCCCTAAAGGAAAGAGAATCCCAAATATAATACCATGATCTATATTTAAATTATTATCTTTACTGTAAGCATAACCTGCATAACCACATAATCCGGCTACTAGTAAAAATACTACAAGTAAAGCTAATAATTTACTTAAATCATCTAATATAAGTTCCTTTTTTATATTTAATTTTTCTTTATCTTGTTTTTTATTCAAATCCATAATATTTACTTTCTATTATCTTTTTTTAAATCTTCTATATTTATAACTATAATGTACTTACTATTTCTATTCATTATTATCTATTAATAAGTATAACATAATAGTATTTTTTTAACAATATTTTATGAACATAATTAAAGAACCTACATAGAATGTAAGTTCTTTAATTAATTTTATTATTAATTTTTATCTGTAAAATTATCTTTTTCCTTTATTTTTTTATCTAAAACTTTTATTTTAATAAATAACAATACGGCAACTAATGTAACTATAGCTATTATAATTGCTATATAACCATTTGTTCCTAATTGTGGTATAGATGTATCTGATTTATTTTCAGTTTGTTTCTTTGAAGTATTTCCTTTATCATTAGAATTATTAGTATTAGTATTATTACTATTATTATCATTTTGATTTCCTGCATTATTGTTTCCTTCAGATGGTTCATTATCATTGTTATTATTTGGATTAGAATTTTCTGAACCACTTGGATTATCGGTTGTACCTCCAGTCTGTTCTGGATTTGTTTCATTTCCAGTATTTCCGGTATTACCTGGATTACTTGGTGTATCGGGATTATCTGGTATAGTTGGATTATCAGGATTATCAGGTGTGTCTGGTTCATCAGGGTTTACTGGTGGATTTTCACTACCACCTGTTTTAGGTTTTATAGTTATTGTATTTGAGCTAACTTCATTTATATCATATTCAGCTCCATTAGATATCTCAATCTTTTTTAAACTAATTGATGTATCTGTATTACTATTTACAGTTTTTGCAGTAAATTTGATTTTTACAATATCTTCAT
Source organism: uncultured Clostridia bacterium (assembly GCA_947588945.1). GTDB lineage: Bacteria > Bacillota > Clostridia > TANB77 > CAG-508 > CAG-793. The sequence goes on along the minus strand of CANPZY010000017.1, from coordinate 22,863 downwards.
TATTTTCTGAATGAGAATCTTTGGTTATTGCAAATCTATTAGTATTTGATGAAATATTTGTCTCTCCCCATCCTGAAAGTCCCTTTGCTGATGTATCAAGGGTTAGCAAATCTGAATTATATTCAATATAAGCTCCAAGCCCCATAATTCCACTACTAGCATTAAGATCTTTTAGGCTAACCGTAAATTCAACTGATTCGCCTGATTCATATTCAGTTTTAGATGATGTGATTGTAATTGCTGCTGAAGTTAAAGTTGCAGCAATTACATTTGTTGATAATAAAGTAGTTAATAATAATATTAATATACTTAAAATCAATGTTTTTTTATTCATTTTATTTTCTCCTCGTAATTATATGTTTGTAATGATAATTTTTTTACTTTTACATGTTATTAATAATTTTATTATTGTTATCTATATTAATCTATAGGCATTTCATTATATTTGTATAATATTAATACTAAATCATTTATAGAAGTATTTCCATCAGATGATTTTCCATCCATCTCAGCAGCCATTAAATATGGACCTGTTAAAGCTTCTTCTCCAATATAATCTTGTTTAAATTTAACTATATCATTCATAGTTAATTCTCCATTACCATCAAGGTCAGTACTTACTATAATTGTCCATTTGCTCTCTCCTACCTCAATGATTACACCAGTTCCAACTACATCAGAATCATCTAATTTTATTAATTGTTCTGGACTTTCACCTGCTTTAAAGAAATTAATAGGTAAAACTGTTCCAGATGTAAGTTGTTTTCTTAAATCAGCTACTGTTGTTTCAACATCTATATTTGTAACGAATTTTCCTTCTATCTTACATGTAGCATCAGCTTGTAACTCAAGTTTTTCTTCTATTGGATCTTCTACTTTTTCAATAGAAATTTCAGTAATTACATCATTTGCTTTTACATCTTTAGCTTCTGCTCCTGTACCACCTTCAATATGTGATAAATTAACTTTTTCTGTTACATCTTCATTTTCAAGTACCATAAATTTAACTTTAAATACAGTTTTATTAAGTTGATCTTCATTTCCATCTTCTGAAGCTAAGTTTCTAGATTTTGCTTTATCTATATCGTAAGTTGCAACAATATTATGTGGTTTTTCATTATTATCTAAATCCTTGTTAAATTCTGCTGTCCAATTTTCACCTGCTGTGATTCCTTCAAATTGCAATTTTTCTTCATTATATGATAGATATGCTCCAATTCCAAGTATTCCTTGAGATCCTACTGACTTCATATCTGTAATTTTATATTCAATTTCAAATTCATCACCTTCATCAAAAGATCCTTCACCTTTAGAAGCAGATGTTACATTTGCTGAAACTACAAATGATGCTTGAACTAATGGTTGTGAAACTACTTCTAAACCAGCAGCTTCTTCAATTTTCTTTGTTGCTTCTGGTATAAATGCTACTTTAGCAACTGCTGCTTCAAAACTTTGTTGTTTTAAATCATCATATTTTATTGTATATGTTACTTCGTTTGAATTTCCATCTGTTTCTACTTTTGAAACATCTTTGCCATTTACATCAATTACTTTTTCACCTATAACTATATCGTCAACTACATAGCCTTCATCTGGTTTTATTGTAATTTTTGCTTCATTTTTCTCATTATTTAATACTATTTTGTTTGCTTTTTCATTTTTTTCAACGTCAACATAAACGTCTCCACCTTTGCTTGTTTGGAAGATAAGTGTTCTAGAATTATCTTCCTCTTCTTGAGCACCTTCTATAGCTGCTATAGTAAATGGACTGAATGAGCTACATTCTATAATTAATCCAAGTTCTGTTACCATACATGGTATTTCTTCGACATCAGTAATATTTCCAGAAGCATCTTTTATATAGTGATATGCTTTAAATGTAACTCCTGCATCTTCTGGTCCATATCCATCTGGGAAACCAAGCATAACTCTAACTGATTGACCATTTTGAATTTTTTGCATCTTGCATAGTGTTAATTTAATGTTGTATGTTTCGCTCTTTACAACTTCACCACCATGTGTCATTTCTCCATCAAGCATTTCATTCATCTTTTTCTCTTCTGATGGTTTTGTTGAAGTAGTTACAAGTGTCATTCTATGTTTTAATAATTCTGCTAAATCAGAATTTTCTTCTTCTGTCATTTCATCTAAGTTTACATCATCCATAAGTGTTGGCTTACCATAAACGTTCCAATCAATTCCTTGTGATTTATAAGCATAGGCTTCGCATCTATGCGCACAGAAATAACTTGCTGCCATTGGTCTTTTTTTAGTTTCTGCTCCCATAAGTCCAAGCATATCTATAGTATAGAATACTGAATCATCTGCATATAACTCACTAGGTGTAAAGTTGAAACTTACTGTATGGTCATCATCAAATGTAAAATCTGTTAAAGAATAATTATTTGCAACAACATTTGATGAATTTTCTACTTTAACACTTGCTTCTAGGTCTTCATCAGGAATTCTAGTTAATTTTTCGTCATATTCAATTACACAGTGATATGTTTCTCCAATATACATTGTAGAATTTTGAATTGGATATGCTTTTTGAATATATGGTGCTTTAATATGAGAGCCATTTGGATTGAATATTTTATCTGATAAAGCAATCATATCTGCTGATGTTCCTGTAAATGTTGTCATTTTAATTAAGTCCGTCATGTTCTTTTCTATACCTTCATAAAATTCTACAGGTTTTTCATCAGTTATACCAAATTGAATATAGTTACAATTTGAATTGTATAAAGATAAATATGAATTCATATTTTCTTTTCCTTCATCATCCTCTCCTACTTTTGAACCATCTTCGTAGAAGTCAACTAATGAAGAATAAGCCCTATCATCTACATAAGCAAAATATCCATTATATCTCCAACCTTCTTCATTTGGATTTTTAGGTTTTTCATGAGTTTCATATTCAGGTTTATTATATTGCATCATACTGCAAATCATATAATATCCATGCTCTTTTGCCTTGTTATAACCCATTCTTTCTCCTGGATCTTCAACACCATTTTCATTTAAATCTATAAAGAAGCTAATTTTAAATTTTCCAGCTACTATTTGATCTTCTTCATCATAACTTTGATCATCTAGTTCAACTCTTAGTCCAGCATTTTCAGATGCGACCTCATATTTATCGCTTGATAATTCAAGTGCTGGATATTTGAATTCATGGTTTGATACAGACATAATTCCAGTAACTAAGTGGTTTAAAGACATTTTATCTTCACCAGCTAGAAAATACTCAGCAGAGATTTTTTCTACATCTTCTTTTCCAACAACCTTTTTATCTTCATCTGTTACATCTGTATTATCCCAAGTACAATCAACTCCATACCATTTGTCATCATCTAATTGGACATAGTTCCACATATGTTCTTCATATTTAGTACTTGTAACATAAGCTCCATAAACTAGAACGCATGGAATATTAATTTTGTCTAGTATCATTTTGAATGCTCTAGCAAAACCTTCACAAACGATTTCATGTTTTGGTCCAAAGGCACCATAAACTGTTCTTACATTCCATGGGTCACCTTTTTTACTTTCGTCTTGAATATCCTTGTTTTCTTCTATAATTGTTTCTTCTAATTTATAAGCATTTTTTTCGATAACAATATCATGTGCTTTCTTAATTTTTTGTTCTTTTTCATTCTGATTTTCTTGAACTTGTACGGCATTAACCTCTTTTACAGCACTGTCTAAAGCTTTTTCAATATCTTCAATAGCTTTAATAAGTTCAGCTTTTTTAACTTGCTTTTTGTCATAATCCCAGAAAGCTTTATTGATATATGTATCTGACCTTCCTATACCAACTGTTGCATGTAATTGTCCTTCCTTTTTAGTAACTCTAAGTGTTATATAATCTGGATCTATAAAGAAAAGCCCAGCATGGTCAGCCATATAAGCATCTTTTGCAGAACCCATTGTATTTAATAAATCTTGATTTCCAGTTGTATAAGCTTGTAATTTAGCTCTTAAACTTGCTGATTGGTTTATTTCTTGTGTAATATCAACTGAGTCAACTCCAAACTTTGAGCCATCTTTTTGAAGTTCTCCTTTTAGTTTTGTATAATCACAGCCAAAAAACATTTTGTCAAAAATATCATAAAATACTTTTGCATCATCATCTAATTGGTCATGAAAGAAATTATCTGCAATGTTTGCTACTCTTGTTTCTTGAGCATAAACAACTGCAGGTGACATAATTAATCCTAAATTTAAAAATTGTGACATAAAAATTGCTATAAATAGCATAGCAGAAATTAATCTGTTAGTTTTCATAAGTACCTCCCTTTTATTTTTATTTTATTGCGTAATTATTGTATCATAAAATGACAAGAAAAACAATAAATTTTGTTAACTTGCCATTAATTTCTTTATTTTACATTTACTTTATAGAATTGAGTTTAACTTTTCAATTTTTTTTATAAATGTTATATCTTTGTTTTTATAAAATTAGCTATAAAACTTGCTCCGTCTGTACATTCTGTATTTAATACATTATTTAAACATTCATCAATCTTTTTACTATGTATAAATTCATTAAGCTTTTCATATATCTTTTTTGGATTTTCACACTTAAACCCAAATTTATTATCTTCAACAAATTTGTAGTTATAGTTTTCTTGACCTAAAACATGTCCAGTGATAATAATAGCTGTGGCACTTTTTGCTGCCTCTAATATCATGTTAGGACCCGCTTTTGTAAGGATTATATGTGCATTATCTAAAAGTTCATTCATATTGTTTACAAAACCATTAATAATAATTTCTTTAGATAATTTTCCTGATTTTTGTAATTTAGTTAAAGTTTTATATAGATTCTCGTCTCTACCACATACTACTGTAATCGATGCATTATTAATTCTAGAAATTTCCTTAATATATAATATGCATTTCTTTAAATTTCTTGAAGGATTTACAACTAAAATATTTATTTTATCCTCTATTTTTTTTGGAATTGTTCTATTTAATATGTCATCTCTAATTGGAAAACCTGATATAAAAATTTTTTTACTATCTAATCCTCTAGAAATATAATCTTCTTTTACTTCTTTTGTTGGAACAAATATTGCATCTGCATTTTTATCAATCCAAACATGTGGAGGTTTAACTAAGTCAATTACATTTATATAGAATGGAATATCTAATTTTTCCTTCCTTAATAAATGTGAAATAGATTTTGTAAACATACAATGAACTGATATTATTAAATCTGGTTGATAATCATTAATTAACTTTTTAAGTTTTTTCCTTGATAATAAATATATCAAATAATGTATAATATTCGGAAAAATCTGTGATAATAAAAACGCTATATAATATAGTAATGGAAATATTGTAGTTACTGGTACATATAAATTTTCAAGTATTTCCCCTACTTTTCCCATCATCGTAAAACTATCGACTTGTTTTACTTCATATTCTGAATTATCTAATTTTTTCTCGATTGTATTAGCTGCAGATTTATGACCTGTACCTGTTCTTTCTGATGTTAATATTAATATTTTTTTCATAAAACACTCACACTTTCAAGTAATCTTTGTCATGACAATTTTATATAAAATTGCAATAAACGTCAAGTAAAAAAATGAAATATTATATTAATGATAGTTGCGTGAAAGATTTGATTTTTTATTTTAGTATGTTATAATTCATTATATAAAAATATTTTTATTATTTACACGAAAGGAAAAAGTTAATTATGATAAATCCAGAAGAAAATCCAACTTTTTTGAATTCATTTTTGCAATATGCCTTAACTTATCAAAGAAAATCTGTAAATTCTGTTGATCAATATAATTGTGATTTAAGAATGTTTTTAAGATATATGAAATATCACTTTAAATTAACTGATGAAAAAGATTTTGAAAAAATAGAAATAGCTGATTTTTCTTTATCTGATTTAGAAAAAATTACACAAGAAGACATACACGCTTTTATCTCTTATTTATCTATCAATCGAAGATGTGGACCAGCTACTTGTGCTAGAAAAATTTCTACTATAAGAATATTTTTCAAATATTTAACTGTTATAACTAATACTATAAAAGTAAATCCGGCTCAAAACCTCGAAACACCTAAACTTAATAAAAGATTACCTAAATATTTAAGCTTAGAAGATAGTCAAAAATTATTATCTATTTCCGAAGGGGACGAAGATAATAAACATAGAGAAAGGGATTTTGCTATAATTACTTTATTCTTAAATTGCGGTTTACGTCTTTCTGAGCTTGTTAGTATAAATATATCTGACATAAAATTTGATGAATGCATGCTTACGGTTATAGGAAAAGGAAATAAAGAACGTACAATTTACTTAAATAATGCATGTATTAAAGCTATTAAAGATTATTTAGATGTACGTCCTACTAATGCTAAAAAGGATTCAAAAAATTCAGATAAGGCATTATTTTTAAGCTCATATAGACAGAGGATTAGTAAAAGAACAGTTGAAAACGTTGTAACACATGAGCTTCAAAGAGCTGGACTTGATACAACAAAATATTCTACACATAAATTAAGACATACAGCTGCCACTTTAATGTATAAATATGGACAAGTCGACATTAGAGCTTTACAGGAACTTCTAGGACATCAAAGCATTTCTACAACCGAAATTTATACCCATGTCGATAATGAACAAGTAAGAAATGCAGTTGAATCCAATCCCCTTGCTAATTACATAGCAAAATAAATATAAAGTTAATAATTTATAAAATAAGCTAAAGATTAAAATTCTTTGGCTCATTTTTTACGTTACAAACATAATATATAATATCTGATAATTTTTAAAAGGAGATATATGAATTTAAAAGATGTAAACATCATTTTTGGCTTTACTGGTGCTATTTGTACCTTTCCTAAAATAATTGAAAAATTTGAAGAAATCTCTAAAGAAGGGGCTAACCTCTACCCTATTATGTCATATAATGCATATTACTTAAGTAAGAAAAATAAAAATGAAAAATATATTGAAAAAATCGAACACATATGTAATAAAAAAATTATTCATACATTAGACGATATTGAAAAATTATTTAAAAAACAGAGTTACGATATGATGGTTATTGCTCCATTAGATTCAAATACTCTAGCAAAGATATCTAATTCAATATCAGATACTTCTATTACTTTAGCTGTTAAATTACATTTAAAAAACAAAAAGTCTTTAGTATTATTTATTTATGCTGATGATGGATTAAGTACTAATGCCTGTAATATTGGAACTCTTTTAAATAGAAAACATTTATATTTTGTTCCTTTTGGGCAAAATAATCCTATAACTAAACCATATTCTTTATCTTCTAATACAGAATATATTGTAAAAACAATAAATTCTGCTTTAAATAATGAGCAAATTCAACCCATAATTTTATAATATAAAAAGTATGGCTAATTTTTTATATATTAGACATACTTTTCCTTTTATTTTATATTTTGTTTCAAATAAGCATAAATAAATTCATTTAAGTCTCCATCCATTACTCTCTGTACATCTCCAACTTCGTAACCTGTTCTATGGTCTTTTACCAAAGTATAAGGACAGAATACATAAGAGCGAATCTGACTTCCCCAAGCAATATCCATTTGCACGCCTTTTAAATCTTCAATTCTTTCTTTATTCTCTTTTTCTTTTAAATTTAAAAGTTTAGATTTAAGCATTTTCATTGCATAATCTCTATTTTGAAATTGACTTCTTTCAGTTTGACAGCTTACTATTATTCCTGTTGGAATATGTGTTAATCTTACAGCTGATGATGTTTTATTTATATGTTGTCCACCAGCACCAGAAGCTCTATAAACATCCATTTTTATATCTTCTGGATTAATATATATATCTAAATCATCTGTTATCTCTGGTAAAACTTCAAGTGATGCAAAAGATGTATGCCTTCTTCCACCACTGTCAAATGGAGAAATTCTCACTAATCTATGTACTCCATGCTCTGACTTCAAATGTCCATAAGCATATTCTCCTGATACTAAAAAAGTAACACTTTTTAAACCTGCTTCTTCCCCATCTAAGTAATCTAATTCTTCTATCTTAAAACCGATTTTCTTCTGCCCATCTAGTATACATTCTATAAAGCATTTCAGCCCAATCTTGTGCTTCTGTTCCACCCGCTCCAGGATGAATTGTAATAATAGCATTATTTTTATCATATTTTCCTGATAAAAGAGTAGAAATTTGAAGTTCATTAATATTATTGTTAGCCTCAACTATCAGTTTCTTTAACTCTTTTTCAATTTCATCATCTTGCTCTGTTTGCAAAAGTTCAATCATTTCTTTAATTGTATTTACATTATTTTCTGCATTAGAATAATTTGAAATTTTTTTCTTTAAAGTAGAAATATCAGCAAGTACATTCTTTGAATTTTCAGTATCATTCCAGAAATCTTGATTTTCGGTTTGTTTTTCTAACTTTATTAATGTTTCTTTTAATTCAGAAATATTAAGCGAATTACCTATTTCGGCAATTCGCTCTAATTGAGCTTGATTTTCTTTTGTTAACTCTTCTAAATCAATCATTATATTCCCTTTCCTAATTTGTCACACCAAAAAATATGCTAGCTAAAAGATCTCTTATCGGATAATCTTTTTCTTTTATATCTTTTAATAAGTCCTCTCTGCTAAAAGTAAGTTCTCTTTTATTTATTTTTACATCATCAGATATATCTAAAATTGTATAGTATGTTTTATCATCTTTAACACAACCTGATGAGCCCAAGTCAATAATGTATTTTCCATTTTCTTTTACTTCAAAAGGATTGTGCTCATGGCCAATAAAAGTATAATCATATTCAGAATTTGACGCAATATTATTTATCTCACTATTTTTTATAATAGAGAAGTCCATAAATGGATATTCATTTAAGTTGTTTTGCTTAACTGGAAAATGTTCAAATAAAAATTTCTTTCCATTTACTTCTTCTTCAATAATTAATTGTAATTTTGAAAGATAATCTTTTTGCTCATCAGTTAATTGTTCGTTTACCCAACTGTAATGAACTTGATCATCTGCATCAAGATTTGGCGCAATTTCTGTTCCATATAAAGTATATAATTCATTATTACCTAAAACCATATCTATATTATTTTCAATAATTAAATCTAAGCACTCTTTAGGCTTTGGTCCCATACCAATTACATCACCTAGAAAAATTACTCTATCAATATTCTGCGTTTTTATATCATCAATTATAGTCTTTAATGCAGGTAAATTTGCATGTATGTCAGTAAAAACAGCTATTCTCATTTTAAATATTCTCCTTTAACTTATTTATCTTTTAATAACTTATTATAGATACTATAAATTACTTATCATAAAATATAATGTTTTATTGATAATCAACAACATCAATCCATTTGCTTAAAAATTCTTGTTCTTCTTCTTTTCCCTTTGTCATTTGAGTAGCAGCAACAATAGGAACCCATCTTTGGATTAATCTTTTATCAATATTACTTTTCTCTGAAAATAAATTTAAATATTTTTCAGCAAGCTCATCTTTTCCAGCCATAGAAAATAATAAAAATGTTCTTGCAGAATCAGCAGATGCATTTCCCTGTGTTACATGAGCCCAGTCAATAATATAATGTTCTCCATTATCTTTTATTATAATATTGCTAGGGTTAAAATCACCATGGCATAATTTTCTATGATTTTCCATGCCCTCTAGTCTTTGTAAAAGTTCATATCTAGTATTATTATCAATATTCACAGCCTCTGTTAATTTTCTTCTAAACTTATCTTTTATCCTATTCAATAATGGAACTTCTTTTGATAAAATTTCAAGTTGTATATTAACAAATAAATCTAAATATTCATCTTGCTTTTCTGGATTTTTCTCCATTAAAACATTAAGAGGTGTACCTTCAATATGTTCTGAAACTAGTGCCCATCTGTTTTCAATTTTAGTTACCTCTATAAGTTTAGGAATATGAAGATTAGTTCCCTCCTCCACTCTTGCTTGATTTAAAGCCTCATTTAAAATATTAGCTTTAGAATAATTCTCCACAAATAACTTTATAGTCTTATTATCATCTTTATAAACCGTTTTAGTTTGCCTTACAGCAATTGGGTGATCTAAATTATACTCCATAAACCTTCTCCATTTCTAATTAAAAAAATTTTATATTCTGCAATAAATAATATAATAATTCTTTGTGCTTTGTTGTCGCAGAAAAGTGATAAATCACTTTTCGCTCCATTCGCGCACTTCGTGCTTGAGCGCTACGCAGCACTGCATAATTATTATATTATTTATTGCTTAAATCTTTGTAATATTAATTATTATAAAAATATTCGATTATATAATTTTTTAATATTGCTATAAATAATTAAATCCTATTTTCCATAATACGCCTTCAAATACATTTCCTTAATCTCACTTATCAAAGGAAGTCTTGGATTTGAACCAGTGCATTGGTCATCATAAGCCATCTCTGACATTTCATCTAATGTATCTAAAAATACTTTCTCGTCTACTCCATAATCTTTTATAGTTTTCTTAATTTCTATATGCTCTTTTAATTCATCAATCTTTTTTATTAGATTTTCTAATTTTTCTTCATCTGAATTACCACCGATTCCAATGAATTCAGCAACTTCTGCATATTTTCTTAGAGTGTTTGGATGATCGTATTGTGAAAATGTTCCCATTTTTGTTGGTACTTCACTACTATTAAATCTTAAAACATAATCAATCATTAAAGCATTAGCTATTCCATGTGGCAAGTGATGATATGCTCCTAATTTATGTGCCATAGAATGACATACTCCTAAAAATGCATTTGCAAAAGCCATACCTGCCATAGTTGCTGCATTTGCCATTTTTTCTCTAGCTTCTGGGTCATTTGCTCCATTATCATAAGCTCTTGGTAAATATTCAAATATTGTTTTTAATGACTGTTTTGCTAATCCATCAGTATAGTCTGTTGCCATCATTGATGCAATGGCTTCTAAACAATGTGTTAAAGCATCAATACCTGTTGCAGATGTTAAGCTTTTTGGAGAATTCATCATCATATTACAATCTACTATAGCCATTTTTGGCATTAGCTCATAATCTGCTAGCGGATATTTTATACCTGTCTTTTCATCTGTAATAACAGTAAATGGCGTAACTTCTGAACCAGTTCCTGCTGATGTAGGAACTGCAACAAAATATGCTTTTTCTCCCATCTTTGGAAATTTATAAATTCTTTTTCTAATGTCCATAAATCTCATTGCCATCTCATCAAATTTAAGTTCTGGATGCTCATACATTACCCACATTATTTTTCCAGCATCCATTGCAGAACCACCACCGACAGCAATAATGCAATCCGGCTTAAATTCTTGCATTGCTTTTGTTCCTTCTATTCCGCATTCTAATGTCGGATCAGATGTAACATTTGAATAAGTTGTATGTTCAATTCCAAGTTCATTTAATTTATCTGTAATAACTTTCGTATATCCATTTTCAAATAAAAATTTATCTGTTACTATAAATACTTTCTTTTTATTTAAATCATATTTAAGTTCTTCTAATGCAAATGGTAAACAACCTCTTTTTAAATATACTTTTTCAGGAACTCTAAACCATAGCATATTTTCTCTCCTCTCTGCTACTGTTTTTATATTTAGTAAATTTTTAATACCTACATTTTCTGATATTGAATTTCCACCCCATGAGCCACATCCAAGAGTTAATGATGGAGTAAGTTTAAAATTATATATGTCTCCTATTCCGTCCCTGAGAAGATGGAGTATTTATTAATACTCTGCACGTTTTCATATAATTATAAAATTTTTCAATTTTTTTATTTTCTGTAACTGTATTTATATATAATGATGATGTATGGCCAAGCCCTCCATCATTAATTAAACGTTCTGCTTTTTCTATTGCATTATCAAATGTATCTGCTTTATACATAGCTAAAACTGGTGATAATTTTTCATAGGCAAATTCTTCAGAAAGATCTACTTTTTCGACTTCGCCAATCAAAATCTTCGTATTTTCCGGAACTTCTACTTTTGCTATATCTGCAATTGCTTTTGCAGTTTGTCCTACAATTTTTGCATTAACTGCACCATTTATAATAATAGTCTTTCTAACTTTTTCGGTTTCTTCTGGATTTAAAAAGTAACAACCTCTTTTTGAAAATTCTTCTTTTACTTTGTCATATATTGAGCTTAAAACAATAACGGATTGCTCCGATGCACAAATTAAGCCATTATCAAAAGTTTTGGAATGAATTATAGAATTAACAGCTAGAATTATATCTGCTGTTTCATCAATTATAGCTGGAGTATTTCCCGAGCCAACGCCCAAAGCTGGTTTTCCACTTGAATATGCTGATTTAACCATTCCTGGTCCACCTGTTGCTAAAATTGTATCAGATAATTGCATTAACAAGTTCGTAAGCTCTAATGAAGGCTCATCAATCCATGCAATAATACCTTCTGGTGCACCTGCTTCCACAGCTGCCTTTAGTACAATTTTAGCAGCTTCTATTGTAGATTTTTTTGCTCTTGGATGAGGGCTTATAATAATACCATTTCTTGTTTTTAATGAAATTAAAGTTTTAAAAATAACTGTAGAAGTTGGATTTGTGGTAGGAATTATAGCAGAAATCACTCCTATAGGCTCAGCAATTTTCTTTATTCCATAAAATTCATCTTCTTCTATAACTCCACAAGTTTTCTCGTTTCTATATTTATTATAAATATATTCTGATGCATAATGATTTTTTATAATTTTGTCCTCTACAGCTCCCATGCCTGTTTCTTCCACTGCCATCTTAGCTAAAGGGATTCTATTTTGATTTGCAGCAATAGCAGCAGCTTTAAAAATTTTATCAACTTTTTCTTGTGAAAAAGTTCTAAACTTTTCCTGTGCCTTTTTTACTTTTTCATAAGCCTTTTTTAGTGTGTCTACACTATTAACATAATCATTTGTTTCACTCATTTTATTTTCCTCCAAAGTAAAATTACTTACAAAAGGTTAATATTTGCTTTATCTACTTGTTTTAACTGTTCATAATTCCAAATTTTAAATTTTACTAATTATTAATTCAATGTCTTTTATATCTTTCTCTCTATTTAATGCTTTTTTTAATTTTATTATTCAGTCACATAAGAATATTGAATACTTGTTACAACATCATTTTCAACTATTATTTCAAGATTTGTTTTTCCTTTTGTATATGTATATTGGTTACCTTGAATCGTATAATCTTCACCATAAGTACTTATCATTTTATCTTTTTCATCAGTAATTTTTAAACCTTCAGCAGTTTGTATTTGGTCATTTAATAAATATATTGTATAAATTTTATCTTGCTCTCCATCAGGAAAAGTAGTAATTTCATAATTTTCATAAGTGTAAGTTTTATCTAAGCCTTCAAAAGCACAACTTGCAATTTCTGAATAATTATTTTCATCACCTAAACCAAGAGCTTCTTTAGAAAATACTGTACCTGGAACTAATTTTATATTTCCATCATTAAATGTAAATCCTTCATCAATATTTTCTTCTACTTTTTCTTCCTGTTTTGCATTTTGAGTTGAAGTTTTTGATTTTTGCATTGTTACTCCTATTTCAACTCCACCAATTATAACTACTGCTATAATTACAATTATTATAAGAACTTTTTTCATTTTTTTCTCCTTTTTTTATTGTATTTTATCATAAACTTTAACTAATTTACAATAAATTTATTTATTATTTTTCTTATCGAAGTTCCAAATATTTAATTTTCCTTTAGCTTTTATAGGTTCATCAAGTTGTTCTATATTCTCTAATATCCAAGCATATCTTCCATTTTCATATATGCCAGTTATATATTCATTCTTTCTATTGCTTTTTATATCATTTATAAATTCATCTGTCATTTTAATGCAATCAACTAATTCACACGAGCATATTATGTTTCCATAATTCAAATTGTTAATGTCTACTAAAGACATTAATTCTTTATTTTTTTCATACTCTTTTGGTATCTTAGTAGCACTAGCATGTATATATAATTTACCTCTATAATTTGTTTTCCAGCTTCTAGTTTCAATGGTCTTCACTCCATTTTTTATTAATGTTGCATATGGTTCTATTAAACTTAAAACTTTCATATATAATCTCCAATACAAATTATTATTTAACTAATTGCACTCTTATAAGAAATTAGTTTTTCCTGATAAATTTTATTAACTTCTTTGTTTTGTCTAAAATCTGTTAAATTATATTTTTCTTTTAATAATTTAGAAAAATAGATTGATAATTTTGTTGCACCTGTTAGATTTAAGTGAAGTCCAGCATCATATGTATCTTTTTGATAATCAATTCCTATTTCTTCTGCAACATCTTTTAAATTATAGAAATCTAAATTATTTTCTTTAGCATAATTTACAATTTGTTCATTATATTCATCATACCAGTATGGATACAGACTTGGAGCCTTAATTAATACTAATTTTATATTATGATCTTTGCATAATTTTGTGATTTTGTCCAGATATCCAATGCATTTTTCTGAAAAATTGTAATCAGCTAATCTCTTTTTAGTTGGCAAACTCCCTACTGGCTTTATATTTTTATTTATCAAAAATCCATTAAATGTATTTTTCTTTTCTTTAAATAAATATTCAAAGTCTTCACTAGTAAGTTGCGAAAATCTTGAGTGATACCTTAATATAGGAAATACATAAGACATAAAATCTTCATCCTCAGTCATTGAAGCCTTTATAATATCTACCTTTTCCTTGCTCCATTTCATTTTATCAAGTGTTAGCCTATTATATGCTTCACTTACAGGCTCATCATATCTAAGTGCATTCACATTAAATACAACTACTTTAGGAATTTCATACTTTAAGGTTTCCTTCAAAATTCCATAAGATTGCCATAAAAGTTGCTGTGATGTACCTCTTACATAAGCAGTAATTCCATCTTGTTCATACATGACCATTGGAGAAAAGTTTGCATATACTTCACAATCTCCTATAAAAATAACTTCGTGATTTTTTACTTCATCATAATACTCTGCAATCATACTCCCTTCTACTAAATCTGTCATATATTTAGGTGAAAGCAATCTACTTGTTATAACAAATATGACTATTAAACATAGAAGTATAATCAAAATTTTTATAAATTTTTTCATTTTTATCATTCCTTATTTTTGTAAATTTTAAATAAAGTAATACTTATAATTAATAAGCTCTTTTTTAAAATTTGCTATAAATAAATTCATTTACATTAAATCCAATTCCATATATTCCAAATACCAAAACTATCATAATTAAAATGCCAATTAAAATTATTTTTGTTTCTACTTTCATATTTTTTATTTTTAATATAATCTTTTCTTTTTTTATGTCAAAAATTATTAGCATAATAGTTGAAACAATTAAAACTATTATATTTGCTAAATCTAAGTTAAAGTTTAAAAGATTTGCAAATAAGCTAGAATAATTAAATGTTGTAAAAATTGAACCTATCATACGCAAAGCTACTCCTGTTGTTGGCCATATAAAAAATGCCCACAAAATAGATACAATCAAATAATTTATTATTCTGTTTATTGTTTTTGATTTTGTAGTTAAGAACTTTGTTATACAAACTAAAATTCCATGAAATAATCCCCACAAGATATAATTTGCACCATGCCATAATCCTGATACAACAAACGTAATAATCAAATTTATTTTTGTTCTAATTGTTCCTTTTCTATTGCCACCAAGAGGTATGTAAACGTAATCTCTAAGCCATGAACTAAGTCCAATGTGCCATCTTCTCCAGAACTCTTTTAAATTTTCTGATAAATATGGTGAATCAAAATTTTCTTTCACTTCTATTCCAAAAATTTTAGAAACACCTATTACCATGTCAATTCCACCACTAAAATCTGCATATATTTCAATTGAATATAATAGCATAGCAAATAATGCATAAGCTCCAGTAAATTCTGCTGTGTTTCCTGTAATTACAGATATAATAATTGCAATTCTTCCAGCAATTAAATATTTTTTGAATAAGCCCCAGCAAACTCGTATTATTCCATTTAATATTCTATTTGTATTCCAATGTTTTTTCCCGTATAAACTCTTAGAAATATCATCATACCTATTGATAGGTCCTATAATTAAGTATGGAATATAAATTACATACATTAAATATTTAACTAAGCTTTTCTGTGGTTCATATTTTTTCTTACATACATCTACTAAATACGAAATAATTTGTAAAGTGTAGTATGATATTCCAATTGGAGCAATTATATTTTTTTCAGGTATACCAAAAATTCCAACATAAATTCCAATTTTAAATAATACTAAAATTAATAAATTTACTACAATTGTTATTCCAAAAATTAATTTTCTATTTTTTTCTTTTGTATATTTAGCAGTAATAAAACTCGTAATACTACTAAATAATATATATATTAAGTTAATTGGTCCAAAACTTGCGTATATTATTACACTTAATAGTAAAATAAGTATATTCATAATTGCATTTACTCCTTCTATTCTGCCTTAGGATATGCATCTATATCCTAATCCCCGCCTATCATTTCTGCACTTGTATTCTTTTCTTCATCTGTTTCTGGTTCTATAATCTGATTATCATATTCATCAAATTTATTATCAGTATCTTCTTGACTATGATTTACAACTATTTCCCTTTTACTTGTAGTTACATTTCCTCGCTTATCTTTTGCTGTATATGTTGCATAATATGTTCCTTCTGCTTTTGTATTAACACCGCTATCATCCACTTGAAAATCACAAACTCCATCCCTATCATCATTTGCTGAAACTCCACTTCTTAAATCAATTGTGCTTCCACTTTCAATTGTAATTTGTGAAAGTCCAGATATTATTGGTCCTATTGTATCTCTCATTATAGTTAGTTTTGCTGTTTTTTCCGTTTTATTGTTATATTTATCTACTGCTTCAATTATTACATCTTGAGTTCCAATGTTTGAAAAATCAATCTCTTTTTTTAATTTTGTGGTAACTTTTCTTGATGCATCATAAGTACTAACAATAAAACTATCTTTACCATTTAATGTATCAATTTCATCATCATAAATAGAAACATCTTTAACTTCTAATGTTGGAGGAGTTAAATCTGTAACATTTATTTGAGTCTTAACTGTCACTCCATCCTTTGTTGTTTCAATTTCGTATACACCAATATCCGAGTTAGCAATTTCTTTCAAGCGTTTATCATTCAATAAATTTCCCTCAGTTTTTTCATTAAAAAGTAAATCTTTCTTATTTAAATTTTGTCCTCTTTCAATTGAAATTGATTGTTTTATCCATCTTACAAATAATTTACAATCATTAGTAGTTTTATTTCCATATATATCTTTAACTTCAACAGTAATATCATAATCTCCAAATTTATCAATTGTAGGTGCATTTATTATAGTAGTTTCCATTTCAGATAAATCCTCTTTTTTCACTATAAAGTCATCTGCTGATGGTTTATAATCTATATACTTAGTTAAATCTTGAAATTTAACAGTAGGTGCAGTTGTATCAACTAACTTTAGTGTTACTTCTTCTTCCTTGTCAGAATGAGAAAGTTTTACTTTGTATTCTCCTACTTTTGTAAAATCAACTTGAGTTAAATCTGTAAGCATTATAGAATTGTTCTTATACTTTTCATCTACTAAAAAATCTTCCATTTTTATTTCTGTAACTGAAGCTATTTCAATTTCTATATCTTGAAATTTATCTTTAAATTTTTCTTGAAATAAATAAACTCCATATATAATTTCAAAAATAGCAACAATAAATAATAAACTTAAGAATATTCTTTTAGTAGATTTTTTTTCTTTTTTATAAATGTCTTTATCATCTCTTTTTATTAAACTTATATCTGTTTTATTGTTTGACTTACTTTTCTCTATGTTGCTTTCTTTAACACTTAAGATATCATCATTAATTGGCTTTTTAGTGGTAGTTTTTTTATTTGAACTTTTTCTTGGACTTTGGCTCCTACTTTTACTTTGAGTCCTTACTTGAGTTTTACTTTTCGTATTACTTTTTGTACTATTTTTTGTGTTACTTTTAGTTTTGCTTTGGGTTTTAGTCTTGTTTTGAGTTTGACTTTTATTTGCTTTTGGTTCTACTTTCTTTTTGGCAGTTGTCTTATTTTTATCATCTTTTGAATTTTGGCTCATAATAAAATTTCCTCCATATTTTACTAAAAAAATTATTATAATTTATACTAATTATTTTACTAAAATTAAAATATTCTCTTTTTTAATTAGCCGCTGGCCATGCTGAGTGGTCCCAATCTCTTCCGCTTAAAGTAGATAGTCTCTGTTCATCAGTCATTATACTTATTTTTCTATGATTTCTGTCCGGTGTTGAATCCATATGTCTCCATACTCCGTTTAATTTTACTAAGTTCCAATAATGAGTTTGGTTTGTAACCCAAATTAATTGCGTTTCATATCCTTTAGCTCTTAATAAAGCTTGAAAGCACATAGCATGAACATAACAATTTCCTGTCCAATTGTTAAACCCATACCAAACTGGATCTCCATCTCCATAGCTATGTCCATAAGAAATTTTATTTCTACAATAGTCTCTTATTTCTTCAACATTACTACCTATTCCAGATGCAATATTCCTTACTAGCGCATCAACATCAGCTTGATTATGTTTTACTGAAATTTTTCTCTTTTTAGTTGTTTTATTTCCTTTTGTATCACTAGAAGTATATGTTGCATAATATGTACCTGCTGCGCTTGTATTTACAGAGCTAGAATCAACTGAAAAACTACATACACCATCTTTTGCATCTCGTGCAGTAACTCCCTGCTCATAGTTAATGGTAGCGCCCTTACTTACATTTATATCAGAAAGCCCTGAAAATACTGGTCCAATAGTATCTTTATGTCTTGTAAAAGTTGCTGTCTGTTCTGTTTTATTTCCATACTTATCAACTGCTTCTATAATGACTTGCTGTGCACCTAACTTATTATAGTCAAGTTGTGTTTTCATTGTAGTTGTTACCTCTCCTGATGCATCAGTTGCACTTACAATGAAACTATCCTTACCACTTATTTTTTCATCATCATATATTGAAACATCTTTTAACACTAATGTTGGAGGAGTTAAATCTGTTATTTTGATAATAGTCGTTTTTTCTATTCCATTTTTATTAGTTTTTATTTCATAATCACCAATTTCTGAGTTTGTAATCTCTTTTAAGCGAGCATCATCTAATAAATCTTTATCTGCTTCTACGTTAAATAGCAAATCTTCTCTTGTAAGTTCATGGCCTTTTTCCATAGCAAATTCATCTTTAATCCATTTTACATATAGCTTGCATATATTGCTTGTTTCATTGCCATATACATCTTTTACTCTTACTTTTATATCATAATCTTTAAATTCAGTTATTTCTGGAGTATCTATTATCTCAACTTGCATTTCTGACAAATCATTTTTTTCTTCTATAAAATCATCTGCATTTATTGTATAATCTATATACTTTTCTATATTTTTAAATTTTACCTCAGGTGGTGTAGTATCTACTAAATTTAAAGATACTTCTTCTTCTCTTCCATCATGGGATAAAATTACTTTATATTCTCCTACTTTTAAATAATCAATATCATCTAAATTCGTAAGTAATTGTGAATTGTCTAAGTACTTCTCATTTACTAGAAAGTCTTTTAAAGAAACTTTTTCGCTTGTTCCTATTTCTACATTAACATTTTTAAACTTTCTTCTAAATTTTTCATATAACAAATAACCACCATAGATTGCTTCTGCTAAAATAATCATTGCAAAAATAATTATAATTATTTTCTGTATAATTTTTCTATTTGAGTTTTTATAGTCATTCTCTTTACTTTTCTTAACTTCTTTATTTTCTTCTTTCTTTTTGCTTTCCGCGCTCTCTTTTTTTTCATCTATCTGTGATTTTCTTTTATTTGCTATTTTGTTTTTTTCAGAATCATTTTTTATTTTTTTATTTTCATCTTTATTTCTGACATTTTTAGTGCTTTTATTTGTATTCTTTTCCTTTGTTTTGTTATGCGAACCTTTATTTTTCATATTCAAAACATACTCCTACAAATATTTTCTTAAATATTATATATTTTTCAATTAAGAAATACAAGTACATTTTTTATTTTGCAAAAAAAATATATATATGCTATAATCGTCACAGAAAAAATATTTAAAGAGAGGCAATTTTAATGAAAAAAATATTAATTATTGTAATAATTATCTTACTAATAGTTATCGGTGGATTATTTGTTTTTAATATACAAACCAGTAACTTAGCTCAATACACAAAACCTGAATCAAGTACTACTACAAATTACGTTAATAATGATATAGTCATTGATAAAACTGATAATAATATTATTAATGAAACGGAAATTGAAAACGCAATAATTACAGAAGAAACTTATAATAAAGAAAAATATAACGGTGAATTTGAACTTCCTATTAGTGGCTCAACTGGATTTGCTTCTGTTTCTTTGCCTTTATATAAAAATCAAGGTTCTTCTGTTTTAAAAAACATAAATCCTGGTCAAGCTTTTAAAATTATTGATGAATCTGATAATTATTTTAAAATAGAACTTTCAGATTCAACTACAGGATATATTGAAAGTAAATATTGCCTTGTAAATTTACCAGACATCATTCCTTCAATTATTTATGATGATACAAATAGTTATAAATCAATCTTTAAATCTTCAGGATATGATTTAGAAAATATAACTGGAAAAAAATTATATAATGTTTTTATGCATAATGATAGATTAGAGCAAGATGAATATATAATGCCATTACTTTATCCAATGACAAAAAAAATAGCACAAGTTCAAGAAAAAGCCCTTGAAAATGGAGATTGCTTAAAAATATATGAAACATTTAGACCTTATGAAGTACAAATGAAAGTATCGGATTCTCTTTCAGCTTTAATGGAGTCAAATGAAACAGTAAAAAAAGGAATTACTACATCTCCATGGGATAAAAGTTGGTTTATAGCTGTTCAACTTTCTAATCATCAAAGAGGAGTTGCTCTTGATGTTAGTCTTGCTAAAGTAGAAGATAAAGAATATAAAAAATGTGGTGATTATACATATATGAATGTAACAAAATATGATGAATATACGATGCCTACACAAATGCATGAATTAAGTCGTTCTGCTGCAACATTTACTTCCCCAGTTGATAGTAAATCTAAAACTGCATGGAAAAATGTAAAGCTTGCTTCTTCGATGAATGAAAGTGCAAAAAAATTACAAAACTATTTTACATCCTATGGTCTTACTCCCCTAGCTTCTGAATGGTGGCATTTTAATGACCTAGATACAAGAGAACTTACAAAAGATAAAGGTAGCAATGGAAAATTTTATTTGAATGATTGCTTAAGTACAATTCCAGATTAAATATTTTTATATTACAAGAATATCGTTTAAGTTTAAATTCTAACCATAAACGATATTCTTTATTACAGATTAAAAACATAGAGTTTTTCTCCTGTCTTTAATTTTTCAATATAATTAGCTCCGAACTTTTCATAGTAATCTTTTAAATTGGTTTTTAAATAAATTTTTTTAAATTTTCTCTTTTTTGCTTCAGATAAAATTGCATTATTCAAAATTATAGAGTAACCATTGCCTCTATATTTTTTCTTTATAAACATTGTTGCATACCAAGGTGATAAATCTTTTCTTTCTTCACAATCAGATGGAAAAATAGATATAAAACCAATTAGTTCTTCATTATCTAATAAAATCAATTTGCAATAACATGGATTATCAAAGTTTGATTTAATTTTTAATATTTTCTTATTCACTTTATCATAAAATTCTTCTTTAGATAGATTCCTTTGTCCCCATTCTTTTTGAGTTAATTCTGCTACTTCCTTAAGATATTGTTGTTTATCTATTATATTGTATACATTTAGCATTATCATTATCTCCTGTTCTTGCATATTCTAATAAATAAATTGTAATATATTATATAAAATGAAATTATTTTATAATGTTATAATTTATAAATTATACAGTATCCTATTCGACTCTTTCTACAGTACCATCTTCATTCCTGTATATTTTTTTATAATCACTTGGTAAATTATCCATATCATTAAAAATATCATCTGAAACTCCATCAAATTCTATATTACTTATAATAACATTGGGCTCAGCTGTATTTTTACCAGATTGCATAAAACCACCACCAATTACCATTCCGGTAGATTTATCAATCCAATATACTATTGTATCACCGTTAGCATCAGCACGATTAGAATATTTTTTAGTGTCTATATAGTATTGAGATTCTTTTACAAATATACAATTTTTATTATCTAGTTTTTCATCTCTAATATATACAAATTCATATCTAAAATTATCTTCTTCAGTAAGTTTCGAATTAAGTCTTTCTATATTTAAAGTGTCATATTGAAGTCCACCATTAATTATAAGACTTTTAGGAGAGATAATTAGAAACTTTTTTTCTTTATCTATTCCATAGTTTTTTCCATCTTTTTCTATAAATATATATCTTGAAGAAGTTGAAGATAACATTTTTATTTTACCTTGTTTATAGTAATATACAGTAGTTCCTTCTTTATTTGTTTTAGTAAAAGATATATTATCCATACTTTGTAGACCTTTATTTATTAAATTTACTATATCGTTGTGTGAGTATTTAATACTCTTATTATTTTTGAATGTTATAAATATAAAAACAAAAGATATTGCAATAAGCATTGTAATAATAATTGCGATTACTACTTTTTTCATAAATACTTACCATTCCTTTCTTGCCTTCGCTACGCTTAGTCTGCGAAAGGCACAAAATTTAATTAAAAATATCT
>CANPZY010000016.1 GCA_947588945.1 uncultured Clostridia bacterium | reverse complement strand
GATACAGTTTGTGAGTCAGAGAATGTATATAGAAGCCAAGATTGCAGAAAATGTAAAAATACAATTTTTACAGATGGCAGTGCTGATTGCGAATATATTCTTGCTTGTCAAAGAAGTGCCAACTTAAGCTATTGCATCAGAGTAGATGATTCTAACAGTTGCTCTAATAGCTATAATGTAATATGTTCTAACAAAATTAGCAATTCTTTTTTTATACAAGATGCGAATTCTTTATATGAATGTATGTTTTGTTCACATATTCAAAATAGAAGATATTGTATTGCAAATATGCAATTTGATAGAGAGGAATATATGTCTATAAAATCTGAAGTTGTAAAGTGGATTGTTTCTCAATTTTTAAATAATAATTAAAATAAGAAAAAAGCTTTATCATTATTTCTCTTGGAATTGCGATGCAGCCAGCAGTGGGAATACCAGTGCTACAATGAAGGAAAATAGCACTGCCATTTCCTTTTATATTTTTAGGATTACTTTTTATTTCAACAGCATATTCGTATTGTTTAGGAAATTCTATTAAATGTTCAGCACTGTTCCAATCTTTTTCTGTTTTAGTTATATCAACTAGTTTATTATAATATTTAGAATTTACATCATCAACCCAATACAAGTTTTTATTTATTTCAATATAATTTAATTCTGGATTAAAGTTTTTTAATTCTTCTTTTTTATGGGTTCCAAAAGCGATTCCAAGTTCAAAATTTCCAATTGGAGTTTTTTTATCCCCTTCTTTTTTGAATTTAGTCATTCCATTTTTACCAATAAAGGCATCTGTTTTTAATAAAAGAGTATTATTATCAAATACTTCAAGAGTTGCTTTTTGAAAATTAAATTTATTTTGAGTTACAACAATATTCATTATATAATCCTCCTATATAATATATTTATCATAAATAATAATTTATGACAAATAATTTTAAAAATCACATTTTATTAATGTTTTCATATTATAAATAAGAGGTGACAAAATGGCTTTTTCAGATAGAGAATTGTTAGCTAGAATAATCAGATGTGAAGCTCGGAGGAGAAGGGGATAATGGAATGAGAGGAGTAGCTTCTGTTGTTATGAATAGAGTAAATGCTTCAGCTGGAGAATATGCAAGAGTATCACAAGGAGGAAGTATACGAAACATATTGTTTCAAGAGGGACAATTTGATTGTGTAAGAGAAACATTAAATGGAAGATATAATGCACAAAACATATATAATATTAATCCAACAGAGGTTGAATATAATATTGCTGATTGGGCTATAGCTGGAAATAAGTTATCAGAAGCGGGAACTTGCCTTTGGTATATGAATCCATATAGACCTGATTGTCCTCGGAACATTCCCATATAATGGCTCTGGAACTTTTCATACGAAGATTGTTCAGCATTGCTTTTTTAGACCAACATCAATTTATTATAATACTTGAAATAAGTCATCAATAAAAATGTTAAATTGTTTAGCTTTAATAAAATTATTTAACACTTTACTTTTGAAAATAAAATTAAGATTATTTATATTAGTAGATTAAAGTTGAATAATTAAGTTTTAAAAAATAAGGTTAAACGATTAATTGGAGGTTTTATGAATAATTCAGATGAGAATAATGAAACACATAATGTTAATATGAGAAATAATTTAGGATATATGCAAAATGGAATGAATAATAATTATATGCCAGAGGTTTTAACAAATCAAATATATACACCAGCTTTTTTACGTACACAAATTGGAAGATTAATGAGAGTTGAATTTTTAATAGGAACAAATAATTTAGTAGATAGAATAGGGATTTTATCAGAAGTAGGAGCAAGTTATATTATACTTAGATCTTTTGAAAATGATAGTTTAGTATATTGTGATTTATATTCAATAAAATTCATTACAATTTCAACAACAAGTAGTTTGGTGCCAAGCATAAATAATGGATATATTCAAAGTGGAAATAATGGCTATTTTAATAATTATAGAAATGATTATAATGATGGAAGAACAATATCAAATTCACCAATATTTCCATAATGATATATAAAACCTAACTAAATATTGCACTAGCAGCTCCAAGAACACCAGCAGAGGCAAGCCCCATAATAATTCCTGCAAGTATTACACCAGAGGTTATAGCAATAACACTTTTTTTGAAATCTAAATCTAATAAGCTTGCAGCTAAAGTTCCAGTCCAAGCACCTGTTCCAGGTAAAGGAATACCAACAAATAAGAATAAAGCGACATATACGCTTTGACCTGTTTTTTCTTGGAGTTTTTTTCCACCTTTTTCGCCTTTTTCTAAACAAAATTTAAAAAATTTTCCAATAAACTTTTTATCAGAACCCCATACTAAAATTTTTCTTGCAAAGAAGAAAATTAAAGGTACAGGAAGCATATTACCAACTATGCATGTTATATATAATGGAATAAGTGGAAGTGCTTCTCCAAAAGCTTCACTTAATCCAATAGGTACAGCTCCCCTTAATTCTATTAATGGAACCATAGATACAAAGAATACTATTAAAAATTTCTTTAACATAAGAATAATCCTTTCACTAAAATATATGCAAAAGTATTTTACTATAATCAAATTAAAATGTAAATACTTGAATTAAAATGAAAAAAATGGTATATTAATATATGTCTAAAAATGTATAAGGAGAATTTTTATGGTATTTCCAGAGTTTTTAAAAGAAAATGATTTAATAGAAGTTCCAGCCCCTTCAAGTGGAGGAGAAAATGAATTAGACAATAGAAGGATTAACAATGCAAAATCAAAATTAGAAAAATTAGGTTATAAAATAGAATTATCAAAGAATGCTTTTACTAATAAAATAGCTAGAAGTGCACCAGCAAAAGTAAGAGCAGATGAAATTAATAAAATGTTTGAGTCTGATTCTAAACTTATGTTATGTTTAGAAGGAGGAGAATTTTTAGTAGAAATGCTTCCTTTTGTTGATTTTGACAAGTTAGTAAAAAATCCAAAATGGGTAGAAGGTTTTTCAGATCCAACAGGCTTAATTTTTCCTATTACAACTAAATATGATATATCAACAATCTATGGAAATAATTTTAAAAGTTTTGGCATGGAAGAATATCATAAGAGTTTAAATGACAATTTAGAAATTTTAAAGGGTAATCTTATAGAACAAGAAAGTTATGAATTATATGAAGATGAAGGAATAGATAGAGTTACAGGATATGAAGGATATAATTTAACTGAAAAGGTATATTGGAAAACACTTGACGGAAAGCCTGCTGATGTATCAGGAAGAATTATAGTAGGATGTATAGATTTAATAAGAGAACTAGCTGGAACTAAATATGATGGAATGAGTGAATTTAATGAGCGTTATAAAGATGATGGTATAATATTTGGGTTTGATAATTGTGAATTATCAAAGGAAGATTTAATTCGTACTTTATGGAGATTTAATGAACTTGATTATTTTAAATATGCAAAATGTATTATATTTGGAAGAAATGGATTAGATAAAACTTTTTTTGAAGAGTATAATGATATGAGAAAATGTTTACAAGATAGTGTACTATCAAATTTAAACATTCCAATAATCTATGATGCTGATTTATCACATAAAGGACCAAGTATAAATATTATTAATGGAGCAATAGCAAACATTAAATGCAATGATGGAAAGGGTAAAATAAATTTTAAATTAGATACTTAAGAGTGCTTTGAAAAAAGAGAGGAAATAATAATGAAAGAAGAATTTATAAAATTATTAAAAGAAACAAATAGACAAGGAATAGAAGATTTATTAGCATTTTTAGAAAAGTCAGATTTTTATACAGCTCCAGCAAGTACAAGATTTCATGGAAGTAAAGAAATGGGACTTTTAGAGCATAGCATGAAAGTATATGAAATATTAAAACAGAAAGTAACTAATAGTTCTATTCCAATCGATACAACAGAAGAAACGATAAGGATAGTTGCACTTTTACATGATATATGCAAAACTAACTTTTATAAGATTGATTATAGAAATGCAAAAAATAGTTTAGGCGTGTGGGAAAAAGTTCCATATTATACCGTTGATGATACTATTCCTTATGGACATGGTGAAAAATCTGTAATGATGATTTCAGAATACATAAAATTAACTAACGAAGAAAAATATGCTATTCGTTGGCACATGGGATATACAGAACCAAAAGAATTATATACAACAATTGGCACAGCATATAAAAAGTATCCTTTAGCATTACTTACTCACGAAGCAGATTTAGAGGCCACTTACTTTTTTGATATGTAATTAAAATTAAACTAAAATTAAACTAGGATTTAATTATAATTCTATATTAAATTTTATAAATTAATATAGGATTATTTTATCGCGTATAAGAAAAAAATTGGAGGGAAATAATGAAAAATAAATCAAAACAATCTATGGAAACTACATATAATGAGGAAAATATTTTAGGAACAGAAAAAATTGGCAAACTAATAAGAAAGTTTGCAATCCCAAGCATTATATCTTTATTAGTTAATTCACTATATAACATAGTGGATCAAATCTTTATTGGCTGGGGAGTTGGATATTTAGGAAATGGAGCAACAAATGTTGTGTTTCCTATTACAATGATATGTCTAGCATTTTCACTTATGTTTGGAGATGGTTCATCTGCATATTTAAGTTTGAAACTTGGAGAAAAGAAAGATAAAGAAGCAACTAAAGGTGTTGGAAATGGTATTGTATTATCAGTAATTGTAGCATTACTATTCTGCATACTTACATTAGCATTTTTGAATCCTTTGTTAAATTTATTTGGATGCACTGATGCATTAAGAGAGTTTGCAGTACCTTATGGAAGAATAATTGCAATAGGTATTCCATTTATGATGATTGGAACTACATTAAATTCAATAATAAGAGCAGATGGAAGTCCAAAGTTTGCAATGACTTCTATGGTATTAGGTGCGGTTATTAATATAGGATTAGATCCATTATTGATTTTCGTATTTAAAATGGGAGTATCAGGAGCTGCTATTGCAACAATATTTAGTCAGTTTATAACATTTATATTAAATGTGTTATATTTAAGAAAAATAAAATCAATAACCTTAAGTATAGATTCATTCAAATTAAAATTTGAAGCTGTAAAAAAAGTTGTTTCACTTGGTATAAGCAGTTTTATTACTCAAATGAGCTTTGTAGTAGTTGCTGCTGTACAAAATAATTTATTTGGAAAATATGGTGCTTTATCAAAATATGGACCGGACATTCCAATTACCGTAGTTGGAATTGTTATGAAAATTAATCAAATTTTAAATAGTATTATAGTAGGAATAACAGTTGGAGCACAACCTATATTTGGATATAATTATTGAGCAAGAAAATTTGATAGAGTGAAGAAAACATTAAAAGTTGTATTAGGAATTAGTGTAATAATAAGCACAACTGCTTTTATATTATTCCAAGCAATACCAGAAAAACTAATTTTAATTTTTGGTAATGGTGATGAACTTTATATGGAATTTGCTTGCAATACATTTAGAATATTCTTAATGCTTTGTATCTGCAATGGTGTTCAGATTCCGTCAGGAATTTTCTTCCAAGCAATTGGAAAGAGTTCGAGAAGCATAATCTTGTCAATGTCAAGGCAAATAATATTTTTAATACCAGCTATGTTAATATTAAGCAAAGTTGCAGGAGTAATAGGTATATTGTATGCTGGTCCAGTAGCAGATGGAATAGCATTTTTAATTGCTATAGTATTACTTACAATAGAAGTAAGGAAGTTTAAAGATATAAAAGAAAGCAATGTTGTTGAAGATGAAAACACTAATGCAATACATGATAATGAAAGAAAATTAGTAATTACGATTGCAAGAGAATATGGTTCCGGAGGAAGATATATAGGAAAGCTAGTTGCTGAAAAATTAGGAATAAAATTTTATGATAAAGAATTTATTACTAAAATGGCAAAAGAGAAAGGACTTTCAGAAGATTATATAGAAAATACAGAGCAAAGAAGAAATGGAATAGAAGAAATTTCTAATTATGCTGGAGCTTTGAGTAATAGTGATGAATTATTTATAAAAGAATCTGAGTTTATAAAAAATCTTGCAGAAAATGAATCTTGTGTTATTATTGGTAGATGTGCAGATTTCGTATTAAAAGATAAAAAAGATGTTTTAAAAGTATTTGTTTATAATTCATTGGAAAATAAAATAAAAAGAACAACTTTATATTATGGGTTAAAAAAGGAAAATGCAGAAAAAGAAATAAAAAAAATCAATAAAGAAAGAGAAGCACATTATAAATATTATACTGAAAGAGATTGGCTAGAGCCATCTAATTATGACTTATGCATTAATAGCGATTCTTTTGGAGTAGAAAAATCTGCAGAAATGATTTGCAATTATTACAATGAAAATATTAATAAATTATAAATCTTGCTTAAATATAAAAAATAAATATTAGATTTTTATACTTGATTTTAATGTTATGCTATAGTATAATACATAAAGTCAATAAAGTACAAAGGTACTTATGAAAAATTGTTTATGGAGGGAAATTATGGAATTAAAAGGGTCAAAAACAGAAAAAAATTTAATGGAAGCTTTTGCAGGAGAGTCACAAGCTAGAAATAAATATACTTATTTTGCAAGTAAAGCAAAAAAAGAAGGATATGAGCAAATTGCAGCTATATTCTTAGAAACAGCAGAAAATGAAAAAGAACATGCAAAAATGTGGTTTAAATTATTAAATGGTGGAGATATAAGCTCAACTGAAGATAATTTAAAGGCAGCAGCATCAGGAGAAAATTTTGAATGGACAGATATGTATGACAGAATGGCAAAAGAAGCTAAAGAAGAAGGATTTGATAGAATTGCCTATTTATTTGAAGCTGTTGGACAAATTGAAAAAGAGCATGAAGCAAGATATTTAAAACTATTAGAGAATGTTAAAGATGGTTTAGTATTTAGCAAAGATGGAGATAGAATTTGGAAATGTAGAAACTGCGGACATATCGTAATTGGTAAATCTGCTCCAGAAGTTTGCCCAGTATGTAGTCATCCACAAGCATACTTCGAAGTAAAAGCAGAAAATTATTAATAAAAATAAATATAGTACATTTCACTTAAATTAAGTAATTTTCTCTTGTTTTAAGTGAAATTACTATTTTTTTAATAGGAGAAAATTAATAATGAAAGAAAGAATAAGAATTAAGGGAATATATAAACATTTTAAAGGAAATTATTATTTACTTGAAGATATTGCTATACATTCTGAAACTAAAGAAGAATATGCAGTATATAGAAGTTTATATGATGATAATGAATTATATATAAGACCTCTTGATATGTTTTTATCAGAGGTTGATCACAATAAATATCCAGAGGTTACACAAAAATATAGATTTGAGCTTCAAGATATAAAAAAGAGAGAGTTTAATGCATAGAGCGTGAAAGGAGTTTTGCATAATAAAAAATGAAAATTGGTTTTACAATAGGTAAATTTGCTCCACTTCATAAAGGACATCAAAGTCTAATTGAAAAAGGATTAATGGAAAATGATGAATTTTATATTTTAATAAATGATACAGATTTATCTAAAAATTCATTAGAGGAAAGAGCGAAATGGATAAAATCTTTATATCCAGATGTGCATATTATTTTAGGTAAAGAACCACCAACTAGATATGGAATGGACGAAGAATCAATAAAGATTCAAACAGATTATTTAAAGAAAATGTTTAATGGAATACCTGTAAACAGATTTTATTCAAGTGAAGAATATGGAAAATATGTTGCAAGAGATTTAAATGTTGACAATGTAAAAATTGAAAAGGTAATTCCAATTAGTAGTTCAGCAATTAGAAAAAATCCTATTGAAAATAAAGAATTTATGGAAGCTATTGTTTATAAATCTTTTTTATGTTAAAATAAAAAGGCTTTGAATTGTAAAAAAGTAGAGAGATTGAAAGAAAACAATCTTTCAATTCTATATGACTTTTGAAAGGAATGAATTTATTTATGAATATATTAGATACATTAAGAGAAAGAGATTACATTGAGCAAACAATTTATGAAGATAAATTAAGAGAATTATTAGAAACTGAAAAAGTTCCATTTTATATCGGAATTGATCCAACAGCAGATAGTCTTCATATAGGACATTTTGTATCATTAATGGTTGCTTCATATATGCAAAAAGCAGGACATAAGCCTATAATATTAATGGGTGGAGGTACTGCTACTATTGGAGATCCTTCTGGTAAAACAGATATGAGAAGAATGATGTCTATAGAAGAAATAAATCATAATGTAGAATGTATAAAAAATCAAGTTAGCAAATTTGTAAGTTTTGAAGGGGAAAATCCTGCTATTATTGTAAATAATGCTGATTGGTTAAGAGATTTAAAATTTGTTGATTTTATGAGAGAGATAGGATCACAATTTAGTGTTAGTAAAATGCTTTCGGCTGAATGTTATAAAACAAGATTAGAAACTGGTCTAACTTTTTTTGAAATGGGATATATGCTTTTACAATCTTATGATTTTCTAACTTTATATAATAAATATGGTTGCAAAATACAAATTGGCGGAAACGATCAATGGTCAAATATAATTGGTGGAGTAAATTTAATTAGAAAATTTGGACATGAAGATTCTTTTGCATTTACTTTTAAACTTCTTACTACAAAAGAAGGTAAGAAAATGGGAAAAACTGAAAAAGGAGCTTTATGGCTTGATGAAGAGAAAACTTCTCCTTATGAATTTTATCAATATTGGAGAAATGTGGATGACAAAGATATTAAAAAAGTATTATGCATGCTTACATTTTTACCAATGGATGAAATAAATAAATTAACAAATGTAGAAGGGGAAGAAATCAATAAAGCTAAAAAAATAGCAGCTTATGAAATAACCAAATTAGTACATGGAGAGCAAAAAGCAAAAGAGGCAGAGGAGGCCGCAGAGGCTTTATTTTCAGGAAAAGGAATAGCTGATAACATGCCTACAGTTGAACTTCAAGATGGAAGTAGTATATTAGAAGCAATCATTACAGCAAAGTTTGCCCCTTCAAAAGGTCAAGCTAGAATATTAATTGATCAAGGTGGAATTTCAATAAATGATGAGAAAATACAAGATCAATTATATATTTTATCTAAAGAAAAATTAGGCGAAGAAATTATCCTAAAAAAAGGTAAAAAAGGATTTTGTAAGATAATTATTAAATAAGTTTAAATATTTATGATATAAACAAAAAATGGGATTAGAAATTTAAAATTTTTAATCCCATTTTTTAGGAAATTTATAGATGTTAGTTTCTAAGTAAAGTAAACCAATTAGTATATATTTTTTTGCTCATTGTAAAAATACCGTATTTTTCAATATCTTCATTAGAAATTAAATCAACTGTTCCAATATTTTCTCCATTATTAGAAAAAGTAACTTCTCCAAGCTTTTGTCCCTTAGTTATTGGCGCAGAAATATTGTTATAAATTTCTACTTTTTGGTCAATTTCCTGAGAATTTGATTTAGGTAAAATTAGACCAAAATCATCTTTAAAAACTGCATCTGTAGTATTTTTTAAACCCTTACCAACATTAGCTATTCCAACAGTTTCATTTTTGATTGCTAAAGATTTATATTGATAATTTGAAAATCCATAGTCTAAAAGTTTACGTGCTTCTGCAAAACGAACTTGACTTGTTTCTGCTTTCATTATTACAGCAATTAATGATAAATCATTTCTTGTTGCACTTGCAGAAAGGTTAAATAAAGCGACTGATGTAGAGCCGGTTTTTAATCCTGTGCAACCATCATAATTTTTAATTAATTTATTGGTATTTACTAATTGCGATTTTCCATCTCTTAATGAATCCATATAAATTGTTGTGTAATTCATTATAGTAGGATGTTTTGTAAGAAGTTCTCTAGACATTAAGGCAATATCATAAGGACATGTTTCGTGTCCATCTTCATCGATACCATGGCAATTTTTAAATGTTGTATCATTCATACCTAATTCTTTTGCTTTTTCATTCATTTTTGCAACAAAGGCATCTTCTGATCCTTCAAGAAATTCCGCCATTGCAACAGTGCAATCATTTGCAGAAACAACGCAAATAGCCTTTAACATTTCATCTACTGTTAATTCTTCTGTTGTATCGAGCCATATTTGTGAACCGCCCATATTAGAAGCTTCTTCACTACATGGAACTTTATCTGTTAATGAAATCCTTCCAGAATCTAGAGCTTCCATTATAAGAAGAATAGTCATGACCTTAGTTACAGATGCAGGTCTTAGTTTTTGATGCATATTGTAATCATATAATACTGTACCAGAGTTTTGTTCAATTAAAACAGCTCCTCCACAAGTTAAATTTAAAGGGTTATTTTCTACTGTGACAATTTTGCCGGAAGTTTGTGCTATTGCATTGGGATTTAGTGAATCATCATCAATTATATTTAAAGAGCTTGAATTAGAAGAAATTTTCATTGAACTCCAAACAGGTATGCTACTTGCATTTACTTTAGAAAACGAAATAATGAAAATAATAATTATATTCATTATAATAATTCTTCTTTTCATAATTAAAATTAATTCCTTTCTAGCCATAAGGGGCAATATAATAAAGAATAGATTTGAAATGTTAATTTTCAAATTTATTATTAAAAGTTATGAACTTTGGACTAGAAATATACCTAATTTTAAAAGTACCAATGTCGATAAATAAAAACTAAATATGTTTATTAAAATATAGTAAGTCAAATAAAAGTAAATAAGCTAGTAAAATTATATATTTTTTATTGACAAAAATCGATAAATTAACTATAATTAAGTAGATAGGGGAGAGAAAAAATAATGGGAAAGATATGGAAAAAATTACTCTTCATTATTTTAATTATAGCTTGTTTATTTAATATAGTAACAAAATTAGTAAAAAGAAATTCATTTAAAAATGAAATTCAAGCAACTGTGCAATATTTTATGGATAAACAAAATACAGTTGAGGAAAATGAAGAAACAGAAAATAATTAGATGGACTGATTTTACAAAAAATAAATTTCAGTCCATATTTATATTTGTGAAAATCATTTAATAATGGACGAACAAGAAGGGAAAAAAATGAAAGAGAAACTTAAGAAAAATTTACCTTATATTATTATTTTAATTTCATCAATAATTATTTCTTATGCAATATTCAATTTAAATTTGTCGCGGATATAATGAAGCAAGAATACATATTATGAGAATTGTATCAGTAAAAGAAATTATTTTAGATAAAATATTTCCTAGTTTTATTAGTGCAAAGCAAATGCAGGGATTTGGTTATGCAGTTAATATTTTCTATGGACCACTTACTACTTATATTCCAATTTTATTCTCATTTTTTACTAAATCTTCTATATTAGGGCTTAAAATATTTACATTTTTTACAGTATTATTTTCTGGGACTGCAATGTATAATTTTATTTATAAAGTTTCTAAGAAAAGAATAATTGCTTTAATTTCAGCCTTAATATATATAAGTGCACCATATAAGCTTACTGATATTTATTCTAGAAATGCAGTTGGAGAATATTCTGCGTTTGTATTTATACCTATTGTATTTTCAGGATTATATGATATATTCAATGGAAATAAAAAGAAACACTATTTATTAGTAATAGGGGCAGTAGGGATAATTTTATCACATACTATTACTACTGTATATTGTTGTTTTTTTGCATTAATATATATATTAGCAAATTGGAGAAAATTAAAACAAAAAGATGTATTAAAATATATTTTTATTGATTTATGTTTAATTTTATTACTTACAGCATTTTATTTAATTCCGCTTGTTGAGCATAAGATGTATGGAGATTATACAGTTTTTAATAGTTATGAAATGAATACAACTGGAGATTATGTTTGGTCAACAGGTATAGGATTTAAAGATTTTATCTCATCAGAATTTGGTAAACAAGAAATAGTATTTTCAATTGGAATTGTAATAGCATTTTGCATTTGTCTTACTCCAATATGTTTCAAAAAACTAAGGGAAAATAAAGAGTATCTACTTTTTCTTATATTATCAGTATTGTCTTTGATAATGTGCACGAAATTATTTCCTTGGAAAATAATGCCGAACATACTTACAGTTACACAATTTGCATGGAGATTAGAAGGCTTTTTTGTATTTTTTGTCTCTTATGTTTGTGCATGCAATATTATGTGGTTATCAGAAAGCTTAAAAGATAAAAAAAATATTATTGGAATTTTTGTAATAATATGTACAATTATTTGTTCATATTTTGGCACAGCAAGATATATCGAAAAAAATAATGAAAATGGAAAAAGTAATTTTGATGAAGAAAAAAGATATGAAGATAGCATTATGAAAGCTGAAATTATTGAACCATATCAAATAAATAGAGAATATTTGCCTGTAAAACTAGTAAATAATATTGACTATATAACAAAAAGAACAAGTGGAGTGTATGTACTTGATGGAAGGGCACTTATTGTAAATCAAGAAAAAAATGGATTTAATTTTACATTTAGAGCTGAAGGCGTTAATGATGCAAAATTAGAATTGCCTTACATATATTATCATGGTTACACAACTTACGTAAATGGAAAAGAGATAGAAAATTATGAGTCTGAAAATGGTTTTATAGAAATCAATTTAAATGAAGATGGAGATGTTGTTGTAAAATATACAGGAACAGATATTGAAAAAGCTGGGTATATTATATCTGCAATTACTTTATTAGGAATTATTGTATATTGTATCACAAAGAAATTTAAAAATAGGGAGAAATAAATTGAAAAATAAAAAACAAATAATGACATTTATTTTCATCTTAATATCAACTTTATTAGTTTCAATACCATTATTTAATTTTAATATACAGTATGATGATGGGATTCAACATATTTGTAGAATTATTGAAACAATGAAGTCTTTTAAATGTGGTAATTTTTTTCCTGTAATAATGCAAGGATTATGTAATGGATTCGGTTATTCATGGAATCTATTTTATAGTCCTCTTACAGCATATTTACCATTATTATTAAGAATTTTTAATTTTTCTTATGAAAATTGTTTAAGAATATTCATGTTCTTGTGTTCTATTGCATCAGGATATTCTATGTATTTTTTCATGCAAAAAATTTTAAGAAAAAGAGAAATAGATGATAAAAAGAAAAATTATATTGCAATTTTAGGTGCATGCTTATATATAATGGCACCATATAGATTGACTGATATGTATATAAGGGTTGCAGTAGCAGAATATGCTTCATTTGTATTTATTCCTATTATATTTAATGGATTATATACAATCATTAATCTAAAAGAAAAAAGTAATGTTCTTGCTTATGGAATAATAGGACTTATTTTAACACATTCACTTATTACATTTTATACTGCAATATACTGTGTAATTTATGTAATTGTAAATATTAGGGAAATAAAGAAAAAAGAATTTATTGGATTGTTAAAAAATATACTAATTGCATTAGGAATAACTGCGTTTTATATTTTTCCATTAATAGAAAGTAAATTTTCAGCTGACTACGAAGTGTTTAACATTTCACATATGTTAAGAGAAGATGTTTTAATTTCGTTAAAAATAAAGCCAAAAGAACTTTTATTTATTGAACAAGATAGAATGGCATATTTTATCGGAATACCAGTTATTATTGGAGTACTATTATCATTAGTATTTTTCATAAGAAAATCCGCAACTAAAAATTATGTATTATTTTTAGTTTTAGGATTAATGTCTGTGTTGCTTACACTGGATTTTATACCTTTTGAAAAATTTCCAAATGTATTTAGAATGATGCAATTTTCTTTTAGATTATTAGAATTTAGTTCATTCTTTTTAACAGTGATTGCAAGTATTAATCTTGGATTAATATTTAAAAAATTTGACATGTTTTATTTATTAGTAATACTCGCAGTAATGGCAGATTTATTAATTCCTATGAAAAATAATATTGATTTTTCAAATAATCGTGCTGATGAGAGTGTATTGATTGAAGGAGTAGATGTAACAGAAGGAACTGGTAGAGTTCATGCAGGATGTGCTAGTTTTGAATATTTACCTACAAAGGCATTTCAAAATAGAAATTATATAGTTACTAGAGAAGATACTGCTATAGTTTTAGAAGGAGATGCACAAATATCCGATTTTGAAAAAGATAAAACTAATTGTAAGTTTAAAATTAGTGGAAGTGGCAAAATAGAATTACCATATGTTTATTATATTGGATATTCAGCAAGAATTGATGGAAAAAATATAAAAATAACAGAATCAAAAAATGGTTTCTGCCAAATTGAAGTAAATAATATAAATGATGTAGAAGAAATAAAAGTATCTTATACTGGAACCATTGGAATGAAGGTATCTACGGGAATTAGCTTTATTACATGTGGTTTATTAATAAGTATGTATTGTATTGATAAGAAAAAAGCAAAGATTTAAAATTATATACAGAAAAAAGAGTAAATTATCTATAATGCTTGTAATTGTATAAAAGATTATGTGAGGAATTAAAATGGATAAGTTAAATAAAATAAAAGAAAAAGCAATAAAGGATCATGTTCCAATAATAATGGATGATACTTTAAATGTAATAAAAGAATACTTTAAAGATAAAAAAATAAATCGAATATTAGAAATTGGTACAGCTGTGGGATATTCTGCAATCTGTTTCTCATCATTTTTAAATGAGAATGGAAGAATTGACACAATTGAGAGAGTACCTGAAATGATTGAAGAAGCCAAGAAGAATATTAGCTCGTTAAAAAAAGAAGACTTAATAAAGATTTATGAAGGAGATGCTGTTGACATTTTGCCTACATTAAATGAAAAATATGATATGGTTTTTATTGATGCAGCAAAAACAAAATATCCATTTTTCTTAGAACAATCATTAAGATTGTTAAAAATAGATGGCGTAATTTTTGCAGATAATATTTTATATAAAGGATATGTAATGAGTGATTACAATAAACATAAACAAAGAACAGCAGTAAATCATTTAAGAGAATATATTAAACTAACTACCCAAGATGAAAGACTTAATACTGAAATCTTAGAAGTAGGAGATGGACTAGCTATTACAACATTTAAATAAAAAATTAAATGTAATTCAAGCATCTATTTAACATTGCTAAAAAACAGACAAAATTTAAGTATAAAAAGTTTAAAATAAGTTGTATTTTTTTATTTATTATGATATATTTTATGAAGTTACATAATTATAAATAAGAAACATAAAATAGGAATTAGAGGTATTTATGAAAAATATAAAAATATGCGTAGCAATTATTACAGTAATAATTTTATCTATTTTTTTAGAAACATCAATTACTTATGCAACAACAATAAATAAAGATATAGAAAATGACCTAAATAATGAGCTATCAGAAGCAGATAATAAAAGCAATAATTATTTAAAGAGTTTATCAGTAGAGGGATATGATATATATCCTGAATTTAATAAAAATACTACCAATTATTATGTTGTGGTTCCTAAAACAGTTACTGCATTAAATATTGTAGCAATACCAGAAGTTGAAGATGCTAATGTAAAAATTACTGGAAATACATCTTTAACGAAGATAGAAAATACAATAAAAATTAATGTAACAGCAAAAAATAAAAAGATAAAAACATATAATATAATTGTTGATAAACAAGAAGATAATGGATTAAATTTAGTTGAATTGAATATAGAAAATACAAATTTATCACCTGAGTTTGATAGTGGAAACTATCATTATACTGCTGATATTATAACTAATACAGAGTATACAGATTTAGTTATAAATACTAAAGCTAATAAAGAAAATGTAAATATTGAGATAATAGGAAATAAAAATCTTGAAGAAGGGGAACATCTTATTACAATTATTTTAAAAAGTGGAAATGATACAACGACTTATGAGATTTTAGCAAATATAACAAAAAATACTGTAGTAACTACAGTAATAGAAAAAGATGAGAGTTTCATTAATATTGCATCAGAAAAAATTAAAGAGTTTTTTAGTGATGATTCTAATACAATAATAGTATTATCAATTATTGCAATTTTGCTCTTTATTTTAGTAATTGTTGCTATTGCTAAGGTAGTTAAAAATAAAAAGGCAAATAAAAATAGAAAGAAAATCAAAGGAAGAGTCAAATAAATATACATATAGATTAGATAAAAAAGTTTCTTTATAGAAATTTAAAAGGAGGAGTACAAATGTTAAAGAAGGTTGCAATACTTGCAAATGGAGGAGATGTTGCTGGATTAAATGCAGTAATTAGAGCAATTAAAAGAACAGCAGAGACGCATGGAATAGAGTGTTATGGATTCATAGATGGATATAGAGGCTTAGTTGAAAATAATTTTATAAGACTTGATTATAATCCTTTAGCAGATGGAATTTTACCAAAAGGTGGAGCAATAATTGGAGCTTCAACTAATACAATAGTTTTCCATTATAAAGTAACTAATCCAGATGGAAGTGTTGAGTATAAAGACTTATCAGATTTATGTGTTGAAAATTATAAAAGAGATGGTTTTGATTGTATATTTACTTTAGGTGGAGATAGTACACAAAAATCTGCAAGAGATTTATTTATAAAAGGAATTAATACAATTGGAGTACCTAAAACAATAGATAATGATGTTGCATGTACAGAAGTTACATTTGGATATAATACAGCAGTATCAGTTGCACAAGAAGCGCTAGATAGACTTCATACTACTGCTGAAACTCATCATAGAATAATGTGTCTTGAAGTTATGGGAAGATATGCTGGTTGGATTGCTTTAGAATCAGCAATAGCAGGAGGAGCAGATGCTGTACTTATTCCTGAAATCCCTTATGATATAAATAAAGTTGCTGATAGTATTAGAAAGAGAATTGCGAGAGGAAAACAATTTAGTGTAGTAGTTGTTTCAGAAGGAGCAGTACCAATTAATGGTGAAGCTTCAACTGTTAATGCTGATATTGGACAAGGAACAGGAATATCAAGAAAATTTTCTGGAGCAGGTGAAAAAGTTGCTAAAGAATTAGAATCAATAGTTGGATTAGAAGCTAGGTGTACAACTCTAGGTTATATGCAAAGAGGAGGAACCCCAACAGCATATGATAGAGTTCTTTCGACAAAATATGGGGCAAAAGCAATGAGCCTAGCAATGGAAGGAAAATTTGGAGTATTAACTGTTATAAAAAACGGAAAATTAGATTGTGTACCTCTTGAAGAAGTTGTTGGAAATAATAAGGAATTAGGGGCAGTAGAAGGTGGAACAGAAGAAAGCAATATTAGATTTGTTGACTTAAATGATGAACTTGTAACCACTGCTAGAAATATAGGTATTTGTTTTGGAGATTAAATTATATACGGTTGATCGCTGCGCACTACTGCAAACTATTATATTTTTTATTTTTATAATATATTTAAAATATAACTAAAATTTAATAAAAATGTAATAAATGCTTGTCTATCACTGCAAAAGATAGATAAGCATATAATTTTATGTGTTTTTAAACTGTGAATGTATTTATTTTCAAATGTTTCAAACTTGACTAAAAAAATATGTAATGATAGAATACAACATAATTATTGATGCGACAAAAACGGAGGAAAAATGATGTTAAAAATCAAAATAAACCATAAAAAGACAATTGCTATAATAATATTATTAACAATGTTTTTTAGTTTTTTTCAAATATTTGCAAATAATAGTGTAAAAGCAAATTCAAATAGATATACATATAATGGAGATAACTTAGACACTAATGTTTATCCAGGATACAAAGAAAAGATAGATATAATAAGAAATGCTCATCCAAATTGGAATATTGTTATAATGGAAACAGGGCTTGACTGGAATCAAGTAGTTGTTGCAGAAAGTGCATTTGCAGGATCTAGTCCTTATTCTTTAGTTCAAGGAAAATCAGGCGCATGGATTTGTTCTAGCTGTGGTTCTAGAACATTTGATAATGGTTCATGGTATCATGCATCTGAGGCAACAATTAGATATTATATGGATCCAAGAAATTGGATGGATCCAAACAGTTCAAGCATATTACAATTTTTACAAATTGGAAAAGTAGAATCAAGTGATGAGGATGTTTATAATGCAATAAAAGATACTTTTTTGGATAAAGATGGACAAGGAATGGAAAACGCAAAAGCCATAAATAAAGCATCTAAAGAAAATAATGCAAATGCATTTTATGTTGTAGCAAGGATAATTCAAGAGCAAGGAACAGGTGGCGGAGCTACATATAAAATGGAATCAGATGGAAAAAATTATTACAATATATTTAATATTGGAGCAACTGGCTCTGGAACTCAAGCAATAATTGCAAATGCTTTAGCAAGAGCTAAAAGAGAAGACTGGGATTCATTAGAAAAATGTATTGCAGGTGGAATCAAAATATTATTTTCTGATTATATAAATCAAAAACAAGATACTATTTATTTAAATAAATTTGATGTTGAAAGCTATGGAGGACTTTATCATCAATATATGCAAAATATTGAAGCTCCTAAGGCAGAATCAAATTTAATGTATAATAAGATAAAAGATACAGGTATTTTGAACCAAAGCTTGACATTTGTTATTCCAGTATTTTTAAATATGCCTTCAAGAAATTCAGATTCTCCTGATACTATGTCAGAGGTAGGACCAAGGAACATTAGAGTTAAACCTGGACATAGCGATATTATAATAAGAGAATCTAGATCTACATCAAGTAAAGAAATAACAAAAATTAAAGATAGTAATGTTGTAGTCCTTTCAGTAGAAAGATATGGAGATGGATGGCACAAAATAATACTAGAAAATGGAACTGAAGGATATGTATATTTTAATTCAAGTTATTTAGAAGAAGTAAGCGATGTAATTAATTGTAGTGAAAGTGTGGCAGTTTTAGGCTCAGATGTTGCTCTTAGAACAGGACCAGGTGATAATCAACAATCAATTACTACACTTGCAAATGGTCAGATTCTTACTAGAATAGATAATTCAGCAAGATATACATTTAATGGTATAGTTTGGGATAGAGTAAAACTTGATGATGGAAGACAAGGATTTGTACAACGTGATTCTATTCAATTAGAATCAAATTCTAATAATATATTTACAATAAGAGCAGAAGGCGGATTGTTCCTACGTTCAGAGCCTAATGGAACAACAATAAGACTTCTTGCAGACGGAAGTAAAGTTACAAGAATTGAAGTAGGTAAAAATTTAATTGGTGGTTATTACTGGGATAAAGTAACAAGCTCATCAGGAGCAACAGGATATGTTGCAAGAGCTTATTTAAGAGATAAAAACGGAAATGTACCAGATGGAGAATCTCTCGAAGAAGCTTATGAAATGAAAAAAGATGATAACAAACAACAAATTATAGCAGAACCTAATGTATCTGAATCTACTTTAAAAGAAAAGTTTGGAGAAAATATAAAAATAACTAAAGCAGATGGAAGTGATATTTCAGATGGAATTATTGGAACAGGTTGTAAAGTAACAATAGATGAAAAAGTATATACAGTAGTAAAAATTGGTGATGCAACAGGAGATGGAAAAATAAATTCTGCAGATTTATTAAAAATACAAAAACATTTATTAAATGTAGATAATATGGACAATACTTGCAACTATACTGCATCAGATGTTACTGGTGATGAAAAGCTTAATTCTGCAGATTTATTAAAAATACAAAAATATTTATTAAAAGTAACACAATTAAAAATCTAAAAATAAAAAATATATATATAATTAATTAAAAGGTAGGAGAGAAGAGAAGTGTTAAAAATAAAAAAAATTATATCAATATTGTTGATTACTATACTTAGTTTTTTAATATTAAATTTTAATAAGGTTTATGCAGCAGCTTCAGTAAGTTTAACTGAAAACAAAACAATTGAAGTTGGAGATACTGTTATTATTACTGCATCGTATACAGCTGGAGGATGGAATCTAGTTCTTTCAGGAAATGGAGTAACTGAAAAAATGGTTGGAGAAACTAATATAGAAGGTAATACATCTGGTTCGAAAAGTATTACATTTACTCCTACAAGTAAAGGAAAATATGAATTTACATTAATAGGAGATATAACGGATTTTTATAGTGTAGATTATCAACCTATTTATATAGGAAAAAATTGTA
The DNA here is from genome assembly GCA_947588945.1 of uncultured Clostridia bacterium. GTDB lineage: Bacteria > Bacillota > Clostridia > TANB77 > CAG-508 > CAG-793. The sequence continues at coordinate 16,794 of CANPZY010000016.1, read as the reverse complement.
TAATTACAGTAAATGAAAAGACGGTGCAATCAGAAAATAATAATAACGATAATAACAATAATAATAATAATGAAGGACAAACTCCTTCACAAGGAACAAATACTAATAATATTCCTCAAGACGCACCAAAACAAACAGAAACAAAATCAAGAAATTATTATTTAAGTTCACTATCTGTTAGTACAAAAAATGGTGAAATAAAATTAGGACAAGTAGGAAATGAATCTGCAGGATTTAATAGAGAAGTTGAAAATTATGTTGTAGTATTTCCAGATAATTTTAACTATGATAATTTTGAAAAAATTTCAATAAGTGCGACTGCAGAAGATAGCAAGGCAAAGATATCAGGAACAGGCGAAGTTACTATTAATGAAGGCGATAATAATTTTGAAATTAGATGTACAGCTGAGAATGGCTCAGTAAAAACCTACAAAATAAAAGTTACTAAACCAATAGTTATAAAGGAATCCGAGTTAAAATTAGATTCATTAATAATTGAAAAAATAAATGAAAATGGTGAGTCAGAAGTTGTTGTACTAGATAAAGAGTTTGATCCTACAACTTTATCTTATAACTGTGATGTTGAATCAAAATTTGAAAGTTTATCAATAAAAACTGCTGTTTCAAAAGTAAAAAATAAAGACATTATTGTAAAAATAAATGGAAAAGAAATTAATAGAGATTTAGAAGGAAATTTAGAAGAAGAACAGATTAAATTAGAAGATGGAGCAAATACAATTAGGATAACATTAGTTTCTCCTATTGATGAAAGTGTTTCAACTGATTATGTTATAAATGCTAAAAGAGAAGTTGTAGTTGAAACAGTAGCACAAGTTTCAGAAAATAAAGAATTTTTTACAAAAGAAAACTTGCCTAAGATAATTATAGGAGTAATATTAGGAATTATTTTAATTTTAATAATTACTTTAATAATTTTAATTATAATTAATAAAAAGCAACAGGCAAAGGCTAAAATTTTAGCTGAAGATAATAAAGACGGTGAAAAATTATTTAATTATGATGAAGAAGATACTTACTTAAATGACAAGAGCTTAGAAAAATTAAATGAAGAATATGAAAAAAAGATAAATAAATCTTCAAATAAAAGAAGTGTTAAAAATAGCAAAACTACTACTAATAGTGAAGTAAAAAGTACTAATAAAGAAAAATCAAAAAGTTCAACAAAAGATGAAAAAGAAAATGAAATAAAAGAAAAAGAAGAAAAATATGAAAATTTAACTAATGAAATGAGACAACAAAGACTAGATGAATTAATAAAAGAATTAAAATCTAAAAATAAAAAGAAAAATTAATAGTAGTTATAAAAATAAAACTTAAAGGAAGTTTATTTATGGACGTTAATCAAATTACAAATAAAGAACAAAAAGAAATATTAGCAAAAAAAATTGCAGAAAAGGTTGAGAATGGCCAAACCATTGGGTTTGGCTCAGGATCAACCTCGTATTTAACTGCGATAGAAATTGGCAAAAAAATTAAAGAAAAAAATATCAAAATAAAAGCTATACCTACATCAAAAGATATAGAAGAAATTTGCAAAGAATATGAAATTGAAATTGGAAACCTAGTAGAAGATAAAATTGATTGGGCATTTGACGGAGCTGATGAAGTTGATCCTAATAATAATATGATAAAGGGAATGGGGAAGGCAATGTTCAAAGAAAAATTAAATATATTAAATTCTCCTAAAAACTATATTTTAGTTGATAATACTAAATTTGTAGAAAAATTAGGAGAAAGACATCCTGTTCCTGTTGAAGTATTTCCATCAGCAATGAATTACGTTTCAGATGAGCTAAAAAAGTTAGGAGCGGTAGAAACGACCTTTAGAGGAATGACTGAAAATGGAAATGCTATAATTGATGCAAAATTTGAAAACATTTGTTATGATTCAAATATAAATTTAGAAAAAGAAATAAAAAAGATATCTGGAGTAATTGAATCAGGACTTTTTTTAGGATACAATGTGGAGGTTATTAGAGATTGAAAAAGATACTATTTTCTGCATATTCTTTAGATGTGGGTGGAATAGAAACTGCACTTATAACATTATTAAAAGAAATTTCAAAAAAATATGACATAACTTTAGCCCTAGAGAAGGAACAAGGAATTTTTTTTAATGAACTTCCTAAAGAAATAAAAATAATTAAATATGAACCAAGCAAATTCAAAAATATTATTCTAAGAAAATTTTTAAATTTTATAAAACAACAATTTTTCAAAATAAAATATAAAAACAAGTTTGATTTTGCTGGATGTTTTGCGACATATAGTTTTCCTGCCTCATTTGTAGCAAGGACAGCCAGTAAAAATTGTGCTTTATGGGTACACAATAATTATTTAGATTTTTATGATAATAATATTATTGAATATAGAAAATTTTTTGATGATTTAAAAATTTTTAAATATAAAAAAATTGTTTTTGTATCTGATATGGATAAAAGAGTATTTATTGCTCAATATCCAGAATATTCAAAAAGAACTATAGTATGTAATAATTTAATAGATTATAAAGATATACTTAAAAAATCTGAAGAAGAAATAGATGATTTTAAAAAAGATAATATTCCAACTTTTATTAATATTGGAAGACATGATGAAAAACAAAAAAAATTGAGTAGAATAATAGAAGCAACAAAAAAATTAAACAAAAACGGATATAAATTTAAAGTTGTTTTTATAGGAAAAGGAACAGCGACTAATTTATATAAGGAAATGGCGAAAAATATAAAGAATATTGAATTTTTAGGTGTCAAATCAAATCCATATCCATATTTAAAACAAAGTGACGCACTTTTGATGTCATCTGATTTTGAAGGTAATCCTGTAGTTTTCGTAGAGGCTAAAGTTTTAAATAAGCCAATCATAACTACAGATGTATCAGATAGTAAAAAAGAAATAGATAAACAATATGGAATTGTAGTTGAAAAAGATGATAAGGCCATTTATAAAGGTATGAAAGATTTTCTAGATAATGGATTTATTCCACAAAAATTTGATGCCGAAAAATTTAACAAAGAAATATTAGAGAAATTAGATAAGATCATTGAGAAATAAATAAAAAAGGAAATAAAAATGATAAGTTTTATTATTCCTGCATATAATGCAGAAAAAACTATTATGAGAGCAATTGAATCGATAATTAATCAAAAAGAAACATCTGTTGAATATGAAATAATAGTTATTAATGATGGATCGAAAGATAAAACAAAAGAAAATGTAAAGAAAATTATTGATAATTATTCAATAAATAAAACAATATATGATGAGAATAATTATTCAATTATATTGAAAAATAAAGATAACAATAATATAAAATTTTTTTACTATCAACAAGAAAATAAAGGCATTGCTAATACAAGAAATTTAGGAATAAAAAAATCAAATGGAGATTATATTATATTTGTTGATAGTGATGATTATGTATCAGATACTTTATTGAAAGATATTGAAAAATATATTAATAATGGCATTGAACTTATAAAATGGAATCCTAATGTTGTAAAAGAAAATGGCGAAATTATAAAAAAAGAAGAATGTTTTCCTTTTGAAAAAAAGACAGGCATAGATGGATTTAATTTTTTGTATGGAAAAGATAAATTGATATCTTGTTTATGGAATTATGCAATAAAAAAAGAGTTAATTCCTGAATTTCCAGAAGTGGATTATCATGAAGACTTTGCTGTACTTCCATTAATAATTTTAAAAGCAAAATCAATGGTATTTATTTCTAAAAACGAATATTATTACGTGCAAACCGAAAAAAGCGTGATGCGTGGAAATGATGAAGAAAAACAAAGAAAAAGACTAGAGGATGTGCTATTTATTTATGATAATATTTTAAAACAAATACCAAGTTTAAAATTAGATAAATATACAAATGAAAATTTAAAAATATTTTTAACAAACTCTTTAATAGTATTTTTGCCTGAATTATCAGATAAAAATAAAAATTTTTTCTTAGATGAATTATCTAAAAGAAAAGTTTCTAAAAATTTAAAAGCTAGAAATTTTAAACAATTATTAAAGAAGTGTTTTTATACAATTAAAGGAATATAATATTAATGCTATGCGCAGTGACTGCAAATCAATTATTTTATAGCATAATAGTTAAATTTAATATTAATAATTGATATAAAAGAAATATTATGATATAATACGATTTATGTATACTTAAAATAATTAGGGGGAAAAATAAATTGAAAATAGGAATAGTAGGACTTCCAAATGTAGGAAAGAGCACACTTTTTAATAGTATAACTAACGCTGGAGCAGAATGTGCAAATTATCCTTTCTGCACAATAGAACCAAATGTTGGAGTTGTTCCGGTGCCTGATGAAAGACTTGATATCCTTGCTAAAATGTATGAATCAGATAAAACAACACATGCAATAATTGAATTTGTAGATATTGCAGGTTTAGTTAAAGGTGCAAGTAAGGGAGAAGGATTAGGAAATAAATTTTTATCTCATATTAGAGAAACAGATTCTATTTTAGAAGTTGTTAGATGTTTTGATGATTCTAATATTGTTCATGTTGATGGAAGCATTGATCCAATTAGAGACATAGAAACCATTAATTTAGAGCTAATTTTTGCAGACTTAGATACAGTTAATAAAAGAATAGAAAGAGCAGCTAAACTTGCAAAAGGTGATAAAAAGTATTTGCAAGAAGAAGATACATTTAAAAAAGTTAGAGATGCTTTGCAAGATGGAAAACCAGCAAGAATGCTTAATTTTTCTGATGAAGAAAAAGAAGTAATTAAAGATGCATTTTTATTAACAATGAAACCAATACTATATGTAGCAAATATTTCAGAAGGCGATATAGGAAAAGAAGAAAATGCTTATGTAAAACAAGTTAGGGAATATGCAAAATCTGAAAATGCAGATGTCATAACATTATGTGTTAAGATTGAAGAAGAATTATCTGCACTTACAGATGATGACAAAAAGGAAATGCTAGAAGCAATTGGACTTGAAGAATCAGGTTTAGATAAAGTTATTAAAGCAAGTTATGATTTATTAGGACTAATGTCATTTTTAACAGCTGGAAAAAAAGAAGTAAGAGCATGGACAATAAATAAAGGTACAAAAGCACCACAGGCAGCAGGTAAAATACATTCGGATTTCGAAAGAGGATTTATTAAAGCTGAAATCGTATCCTATGATGATTTAATAAAAAACGGAAGTTACCAGAAAGTAAAAGAACTTGGGCTAGTCAGATTAGAAGGAAAAGACTATATTATGCAAGAAGGAGATGTAGTTGAATTTAAATTTAACGTATAAGAACTATATTGGAAAATTCTGAAAATAATATATTACAGAAATATGAAAAATATTACAAAAATGTAAAAATAAAAAATACAAATAATTACCAAATTTTTTTTGAAAAATGTAGGTATATCAATAAGATGATTAATATGTAGAAAAATAGTTTGAATAAAAAAAATATGTAAAAAAATGTTGACTAATAAAGAAAATAGGTATAAAATATTATTAGTTTGAAATTGTAAATATTTTCATACTATATTTTATAAAATAATACATATAATAGAATTATAATTAGGAAAAAAGTAAGGAGAACATTGTGATGAAAAATTTAAGAAAAAATTTAATTATATCTTTAATTATGATTGTAGCATTAGCTTTATTATTTGTAAAAGGTGTTTATGCAAGTACTTTTCAAATTAATGCTGGAAACAATACTACAGGTAATGCAACAAGTATAACTAATTCAACAGGAACACAAAACACTACTACTAATCAAACAACTAGAAATACAACAACATTAAACACTACAGCAACAAATGTAGTTAAAGTAAATACAGTTAGTGATGGAGCAAAAGATTTACCTCAAACTGGTGAAAATGATATATATGTTATAACAGCAGTTGGTGCTGTTGCAATTATAATTGGTGGAATTGCTTATATTAATTCTAAAAGATATGATATAAAATAATTATAGATTTTTAGTTTAATTAAATATTTAATTAAGAGAAGCAATGATTTTATTATATTAAAATAAAGTATAGTAGATTGAATAGTTGCGTATAGCAAAGTCGTAAGACAGCGTACGAGGAAAGTCCGGGCTCCATAGAGCAAAGATGCTTGATAACGTCAAGTGAGGGTGACCTTAAGGAAAGTGCAACAGAAAATAACCGCCAGAAATGGTAAGGGTGAAAAGGCGAGGTAAGAGCTCACCGTAGATGTAGTGATACATCTAGCTGTGTAAACCCCATCTGGAGCAACACCAAGACTAGGAGGTTAAGACTGCTCGTCATCTCCTTAATTTGGTGGCATGAGGCATATAGCAATATATGTCCTAGATAAATGACTATTCACGACAGAACCCGGCTTATAGATCTACTTTATTTTTAACATATTAATAAATTCATATCTTTAGGAATATGTGATATAATATCACATTCTTTTTTTGTAATTGGATGAATAAAATTAATATGATAACAATGAAGAGCCTGTCTATCGATTATATTTAATGTTCCACCATATAAATCATCACCTAAAAGAGGATTTCCAATTGATGAAAAATGTACTCTTATTTGATGAGTTTTTCCAGTTTCTAATATGCATTTAATTAATGAAATATATTTAGGCAATTCAAAATTGCAATTTTTATTATTAAGTTTTATAGTTTTTAAAACTTCATAGTGAGTTATGGCTTTTTGACCATTTTCATCAACACATCTTTCTATAATGCTTCCTTCTTTTCTTTTTATAGATTTATCAATTATTCCTTTTTTCTCTGGAAGTTCTCCTTCAACAATAGCAATATATTCTTTAAGATTCATTTTTATATTATCTTGTATATATTCATTTTTAGCAAAAATAACAATTCCGGATGTATTTTTATCAAGTCTATTTACAGGTCTAATTTTTTTATGAATATTGTTTTGATCAAAATAATATTTTACTCCATTAGATAAACTATTTTCATAATGAGCAATAGAAGGATGAACAGGAATGCCAGGTTGTTTATCAACAATTAGAATCCATTCATCTTCATATAATATATTTAATTTTATATCTTTATTTGCAACAATATTTGAATTATCTTCATCATAATCTAATTTAATAGTAATTACATCTCCTGGGTGTAAAACTGTCTTATAATCAATTCTCACGTCATTTACATATATATGTTCTTTTCTTATTTTTTCATAAAGTCTACTAGAAATTTGAAGTTTATCTTTTATTATATTATATAAATTTTTTTCATCATGTACAGTATACTTAAGTTCCATATTTTTTCCTTTTTTTTATTTGTATTCTAGCAGAAAATATACATATTTTCAAGGTTTTCACTTTAGTCATAAATTAAAAAGCAAAAAATTCCATATAAATTTAAAAATAATAAAAAAAATATTGTTTTTTTAGTTTATTTTTTATATAATAGGCTTGTCTATTTAATTTATAAAGGAGTAAACAAATGAGCTTTATTAATGATATGAAAGAAAAAGCAAAACAAAATATAAAAAGAATTGTTTTACCAGAAACAGAAGATATTAGAATTCTTAAGGGTACTGAAATAATTTTAAAAGAAGGGTTCGCAAAAATAATATTATTAGGGAATAAAGATAAAATTATATCTTTAGCAAATGAAAATAATATTAATATTGAAGGTGCAGAAATAATTGATCCAGAAAAATCAGATAGATTAGAATATTATATTCAAACTCTTTATGAATTAAGAAAAGATAAAGGAATGACAATAGAAAATGCACGAAAATTACTTTCAGAAAATTCAAGATATTTTGCAACAATGATGGTCAAAGTTGGAGATGCAGATGGGTTTGTTTCAGGTGCATGTAATCCAACATCAGACACATTAAGACCAGCTCTTCAAATAATTAAAGGAGCTGAAGGTGTAAAAACAATTTCTGCATTTTTTATAATGTGCGTGCAAGATAAAGATTTAGGAGAAAATGGAGTATTCATTTTCTCAGATTGTGGAATGATAGAAAATCCTACAGTTGAGCAATTATCAGATATTGCAATTTCTTCTAGTGAATCTTTTAAAGAATTAGTTAATCAGAATGGAATACCTAAAATTGCAATGCTATCATATTCTACAAAAGGAAGTGCATCGTCTGAATTGACTGAAAAAGTAATTAATGCAACAAATCTTGCAAAAGAAAAAATTAATTCTTTGAATAATTCTAATGATACAATATGTATTGATGGAGAATTACAGTTAGATGCAGCTATTATACCAGAAGTAGCTAATTCTAAAGCTCCTGGAAGTAATGTAGCAGGAAAAGCAAATATACTTGTATTTCCAGACTTGGATTCAGGAAATATAGGTTATAAATTAGTTCAGAGATTTGGTCATGCAGAAGCTTATGGACCATTATGTCAGGGCTTAGATAAACCTGTTAATGATTTATCAAGAGGATGCTCAGTAGACGATATTGTTGGTGTAGTTGCAATTACTGCAGTTCAAGCACAAAAAAATTAATAATATAGTTAAAATTAAATCTATGTAATACATAGCATTTTTCAAATAAAATTTAAGGAGGAAATTATGAAAATTTTAGTATTAAACTCAGGAAGTTCATCTTTGAAGTATCAATTAATTGATATGGATTCTGATAAAGTTCTTGTTTCAGGAAATTATGAAAGAATAGGAGGAGATTCATTTTTAACTCATAAAGTAAATGGAGAGAAGATAAAACTTGAAAATCCAGTAAGTAATCATCAAGGAGCTTTAAAATTTGTTATTGACCAATTATTAAACAATGAATATGGAGTAATAAAATCTCTTGATGAAATAGATGCAATTGGACATAGAGTAGTTCATGGTGGAGAAAAGTTTAAAAACTCTGTATTAGTTAATGATGAAGTAATAAAGGCTATTGAAGATTGCGTTGATTTAGCACCACTACATAATCCAGCTGCAGTACTTGGAATTAATGCTTGTAGAGATCTTATGCCAGAGAAGCCAAATGTTGTAGTATTTGATACAGCATTCCATCAAACAATCCCAAAAGAAAGATTTATTTATCCAGTTCCATACGAGTATTATGAAAAATATGGAATAAGAAAATATGGATTCCATGGAACATCTCATAAATTTGTTTCAAATAGAGTAGCAGAAATTATAGGAAAACCTATTGAAGATTTAAAAATAATAAATTGCCATTTAGGACAAGGAGCAAGTATATGTGCAGTGCAAGATGGTAAATCAGTAGAAACATCAATGGGACTTACACCAGTTGCAGGAATACCAATGGGATCACGTTCTGGAGATTTAGACCCATCAGTTGTTACTTTTATTATGAAAAAAGAAAATATTACTCCTGAAGAAATGGATACAATATTAAATAAAAAATCAGGATTATTAGGTGTATCTAAAGTTTCACAAGATAATAGAGACGTTGAACAAGCAGTAGCAGATGGAAATGAACAAGCAAAATTAGCATTAGATAATTATCATTACTTAATAGCATGTTATATAGCAAGATGTGCAGTTGCAATGAATGGAGTAGATGTAATATCTTTTACTGCTGGAGTAGGAGAGAGAGGAACAGAATCAAGATTAGAAATTTGTAAAAAACTTGAATTCTTAGGTGTTAAAATAGATGAACAAGCAAATAAAGATGCATTTGCTGTAGAAGCTAAAATTTCAAGTGAAGATTCAAAAGTTCAAGTTTATGTTGTTCCAACAAATGAAGAACTTGCAATAGCTCAAGAAACTCAAAATATTTGTTTTAACAAATAAATTCAAAATTTTATCATATAAAATTAAAAATTTTGAAAGGATATTAAGATGAAAATTTTAGTAATAAATTCAGGAAGTTCTTCATTAAAATATCAATTAATTGATATGGAAAATGAACAAATAATCTCAAAAGGTACTTATGAAAGAATAGGAGAAGATAAAGCTTTTTTAACACATAAAATAAATGGAGAAAAATTTGTTATAAATCATCCTGTAAAAAATCATAAAGAAGCACTAGATGTAGTAATAAGTCAATTATTAAATAAAGATTATCCTTCAATTAATAACTTAAATGAAATAGATGCAATAGGTCATAGAATTGTTCATGGTGGAGAATATTTTAATAAATCAGTATTAATTAATGATGATGTAATTCAAAAAATAGAGAAATGTAACAATTTAGCACCTGTTCATAATCCTAGTGCACTTATAGGAATAAGGGCATGCAAAGAGCTTATGCCAGGAAAACCAATGGTTGCTACATTTGATACAGCATTTCATCAAACAATTCCAAAAGAAAGATACATTTATCCAATTCCTTACGAATATTATGAAAAATATGGAATAAGAAAATATGGTTTTCATGGAACATCTCATTATTATGTTTCTCGTAGAATTGCAGAACTTTTACAAAGACCAGTGGAAGATTTAAAAATAGTAAATTGCCATTTAGGACAAGGTGCTAGTATATGTGCGATAAAAAGCGGAAAATCAGTAGAAACTTCTATGGGATTAACCCCAATATCAGGAATTCCAATGTGTGCTCGTTCTGGAGATTTAGATCCTTCAATTGTTACATTTTTAATGAAAAAAGAAAATTTAACTCCAGATGAGATTGAAAATATTTTAAATAAAAAAGCTGGCATGTTAGGAATAAGTTGTGTTTCAGCAGACTTTAGAGATATAGAAGCTCAAGCAAAAGAAGGTAATGAAAATGCTATTTTAGCTCTAAAACATTATAAATATATGGTTGCAAGTTTTATAGCAAAATATGCAGTATCAATGCAGGGAATAGATGTAATAACATTTACTGCTGGAGTAGGTGAAAATCAGTGTGGCATTAGAGAAGGCATATGTGAATACTTAAAATACTTAGGTGTTGAAATAGATAACGAAAAAAATCAAACAAAAGGAGAAGAAATCAGAATTTCTACTAATAATTCTAAAATTGCTGTTTGGGTTGTACCAACAAATGAAGAACTTGTTATTGCAAGAGATACAATTAAACTTATATCTGAAAAATAACAGAAATTTATATTTAAATAGTGAGAGTAAAATATTATGAAAAAAAAGATAAATCAAAATAGTTGGAAAGAAATATATAAAAAATGCAATCATAATATGTATAGCCAATTAACTAATGTACAAGGTAAAACAGAAATAAAATCTAATATTAAAAATTTATTTTTGAATTATAAAATGGTTATAATTGTGTCTTTTGCGGTTTTATTAGCTATATTTATATATGCTTTTAGAAATAATCCTATAGCTATTTTGTATTCTATTGGATTTATATTTTTAATTTTTATATTTATGATATATTCAAGTACTTTTACTTTAAAATTAGATGAAAATAAATTAACACTAAAAATGAACTTTCAAACAAGTAACATACCTACAAACGATTTAGCAAATATATACTTATCAAGAGATAAAACTAATTTCTTTTGGATTCCTGTTTATGCATATTTACTAAATATAATTTATATTGTGAATGACAAACCAGAAATTATATCACTACCCATTGTAATGACTGATAAAAAAAGCATAAAAAAATTATTTTCAAATATAGAAACTAAAAAAATAAAAGATGAAGAAGAAGAAATTAACAATAAAAAGCATAATAACAAAATTGTTATATTAACAATTATTATTGTAAGTATTATTGTTTTGGTAGTTCTTTCATTAATCTTAGGAATCATTTATAAGAATAGAAATATATAAAGTATTTTTATAAAAGTAAATAATTAATTACAAACAAGTAATTAATTATTTTTTTGGTGTAAATTTTACCTAGTAAGTCATATTTATATAAAAGACAGAATATAATTAATAGAGAAAAGTGGACAAATAGGGAGGGTATATGATATCTGAAGAATATTCTAAAAATCAAATAAAAAGTGATACTATCCAAAACATTATTTTAGAAAATAGGAAGAAATTATCTATTTCTGGAGTTTTAGATGTTTTAAGTTTTGATGATCAAATTGTAATTTTAGAAACAGATTTAGGAATGTTAACAGTAAAAGGAGAGGACTTAAGAATTAATAAACTAAGCATTGATACAACAGAGGTTGTAATAGAAGGTGAAATTAATAATTTAAGCTATAGTGAAAAGCAAGATAAAAAAGCGTCAGGAAGTTTGCTTGGAAAAATTTTTAAATAGGAGCATCTATGATAAATAACCAATTGTATATTTTTCTTATTTATATAGCTTCTGGAATGTTAATAGGCATCATTTTTGACATATTTAGAGTACTTAGAAAATCAATAAAAACATCGAACTTGATTACATACATAGAAGATACAATTTTTTGGATAATCGTAGGATTATTTTTAATATGGGAAATATTTACTATAAGTTATGGAGAACTTAGAAGTTATATATTCATTGGACTACTTATAGGATTTGTAATTTATATGTTATCTGTAAGTAAATATTTTATAAAAATCAATGTCAAAATTATGAGTTATGTTAAAAAGATTATTTTAAAGATCCTAAATATATTTAAAAATATTTTAAATTTCATACTAAAGATATTTAAACCTGTATTTAATTTTATAGAAAATAAAATTAAATTGAATATAATTTTTTTTAAACGATTTAAAAGAAATAAAAAAGATGAATTTTAATATAAAAACTCATAAAAAGAAGGATTTTTTAATTTTTTGTAGAAAAATAAAATAGGTAATCTTTTACTTATTTTATTTTTATAGGAGAAAAAATGAAAAATATACTAAAGCGTATAATAATATTGGTCTTGGCGATTTATGCTGCATATACATTTATTTCACAGCAAAAGTTACTTAATGCTTATGCAAAAGAAGGTCAAGAATATAAAAATCAAATTGAACAAGCTACAATAGAGCAAAAAGAATTAAATGATACATTGCAAAGTTTAAATTCTATTGAATACATCGAAGAAATAGCTAGAGATAAATTAGATATGTATTTACCAAATGAAAGAGTTTATATAGATATTGAAAAATAGTGTAAAAGTTTTTATACTATTTTTTATTTTTTTCTATAATCTACCAAAAAGATTGACAATTCATTTTTATTTTGTTAAAATTAATTATGATTAAATATTATAATGTTCCGACATATTTATATCAATATAATATTTGTTTTTAAATAAAATATTCGTTTAATATAATATTAGCAATTCTTTATAATATTCCAAAAATAGAAAATGAAAGGGAAATTTTATGAATTATGATGAATACACTTTAGTTGAATTGAGACAATTAGCTAAAGAAAAGGGAATAAAAAATGTCTCAAAATTAAAGAGAGATGAACTATATGAAGTTTTAGAAAAAGAAAATGAGAGTAGTGTAGATAAAAAAGAAGATTTAAAAGAAATAAAAATAAATAGTGAAAAAATAGAAGAATTAGATACAAATAATGTTAGTGATGAAGTACAAGAAACAAGAATGGAAGATGGCTATACTTTGACATCTAATGATAGAATTGCAGAAGGAATATTAGAGATATTACCTGATGGATATGGATTTTTAAGAGGAGATAATTATTTATCAACACCAAAAGATATATATATTTCACCAGTTCAAATAAGAAGGTTTAAACTAGATAATGGAGATAAAATAAAAGGAGTTGCACGAAATCCAAAAGAAGGAGAAAAATTTCCAGCATTAATATTTGTTGGAGAGGTGAATGGAGAAGCACCAGAAAAAGCATACAGAAGAAAAAAGTTTGATGACTTAATTCCTATTTACCCTACAGAAAGATTAAAAATGGAAACATCATCAAACGAATATGCGATGAGAATTATTGATTTAGTTTGTCCAGTTGGAAAAGGGCAGAGGGGAATGATAGTTGCACAACCTAAAGTTGGAAAGACTACACTTTTAAAAAAGATTGCAAATAGTATCTCAACAAATAATCCTGAAATTGATTTAATAGTATTATTGATAGATGAAAGACCAGAAGAAGTAACAGATATGAGAAGATCAATAAATGGAGAAGTTATCTATTCTACATTCGATGAACTTCCAGAACATCATGTAAAAGTAGCTGAAATGGTTTTAGAAAGAGCAAAAAGATTAATTGAACATAATAGAGATGTTGTTATTCTATTAGACAGTATTACAAGACTTGCAAGGGCATATAACTTAACTATTCCTGCTTCAGGAAGAACATTATCAGGAGGTTTAGATCCAGCAGCATTACATAAACCTAAAAAATTCTTTGGTGCAGCAAGAAATATTGAAAATGGAGGAAGCCTCACAATACTTGCTACAGCTTTAGTTGATACAGGAAGTAGGATGGATGATGTAATTTTTGAAGAATTTAAAGGTACAGGAAACATGGAAGTAGTACTTGATAGAACTTTATCAGAAAAGAGGATTTTCCCAGCTATTGATATAAATAAATCTGGAACAAGAAGGGAAGACTTATTACTTTCAAAAGATGAACTAGAAACTATATATAATTTAAGAAAAGCAATGACTTCAAGAAGCCAAGCAGAAATTACTGAGGAAGTTATAAAACAAATGATGATGACTAAAAATAATAAAGATTTAATTGACATTTTAGGTAAAAGATTAAAGGATTATAAATTTTAAAAAGAGAGCTTATATGCTCTCTTTGATTATTTTTTCCATTCTTTCAACTATAAATGCTGTATCAATAGGTATTCTTATTAATTTTATATTTACACTTTTAAATATTTGATTAATATAGTTATCTCTTTTTATTCTGCTTCTTTTTTTATGGGAATAGTCATCTAGTTCTATACAAAACTTTATATTTACATTTTCATCTGTTATTACAAAATCTATTGATTTAGCTCCAATTTGATATAGCTCTTTTCTAGTATGAGGTTGTATTATTTGATTTACTGCAACCTGTGCGAATATTATTAAATTGTATTTGTTAGCTATAGATTTTAACAATGTATAAAATTTTAATTCTGTATCTGTTAATAGTTTTTTACTAGTATATTTTCCTATTGTATGTATTTCTTTTCTATTGTTATATATTATATTTATTGAAAATCCTATAAAAAAAGATATTAAAAATACTATACATATTATTTGTTCCAATTTAAACTCCAATTTTTATGAGGACTATAAGTTCTCTTTTATTTTTTCTTCTAATTCTTGTAAGTTATAGTAATTTTGTTTTGGTACTCTAATTAATTTTATACCTATTTGATTAAACAATTGATTTACAAACATATCTCTATCTTGTCTTGTTTCTTTTAAATGTGTTGTATCATCTAATTCTATACAAAATCTTATTTTTCCATTGTTATCAGTTATAACAAAATCTATCGACTTGCTTTTTATTTTATTAAAATCTTTTATATCTTTATTTTTTACTAATGCATATAATGAAACTTGCGTAAATATGGTCAAATTATATTTAGTTGTTATAGATTTTAATAATTTATAAAATTTTAGTTCATCTATTGTCATTATATATTCTTTTTTAGTGTATAGGGTAGAGTAGTCAATATTATTATTTTTTTCTTCTTTGGGTTTTATATTGATTATTCTTTCTATTATAAGTAATACTATTATAAAAATTAATATGTAGTTCATATATTTCCTCCAAGAATATTATAACACAATTTTTTTACCATTTTATTACAGTAATTTTACTTTTATTTAATATTGTTTACATAATTATTATATAATATTTTGAATAATTTGTAAAGAAGGGTAGAGGATGTATCATGAATGTATATATAAAATAGTTATGAAGATTATAAAATTAAAAAATTAAGAATTGTTTTTATTATTTAAGAGTTGTATAAAGTTCTTAAGAAATAAAAATTTTTTAAATAAATTACTTTTAATGAAGAAGAAATTTACAATTAAATTTTACGATGATAGTATAGGGAGGTAGTAATGGTTAGCTGTAAAATTAACATACTAAGTTGCGTGAAATCAAAGTTTCGTGCAATAAGAGATAGGACTTTTTTTAAGATAAGCTCCTATCTTGCTAAATTTAAAGCTTTTTCAAACTTTCTTGCTTAATAAACTATATGTCTATTTTTATAAAAAACTCTTATATTTGATTCTCACGCGTCAATATTTTTATGGTTTCTAATTATTTATTATCATTCTATAATTTATTAGTTAGTTATATAAAATTTTCAATTATTCTTATAATATTTTTTTTAATTTATGAAATCCTTATATTTCAGCATTTTATTCAAATTTATAGACAACAAGTTATATTACTTTTTTTTTAAAACGTCTTAAAATCGATTCTCGTGCGTCGCTTTTTTAGTTCAATTTTTACATTTTTCAAGAAACATTGATTTTACAATATTTTAGCAAATTTTCTTTATATAGATAATAATTTTTAAATATTAAAATTAAGTTTCAGATGATTAACTTTATTAGTTAAATATAAAAATGTCTTAAAATGGATTTTGAAGCTTTATAAAATGAAATTATTTTATAATATTATAATTAGAAATTAATTTTAAAAAATTAAAAAAATATTTATAAAAATTACATTTAAAATTGTAAAAAATCTGGTTGCAACAAATGTTCGGTTTTGAAATTTAATATTTGTGACAATATAAAATTTTTAATTTTAAATTATAGATTTTATTTTTATAAGAGATTAAATCTTAATTTTGAAATTTTAGTAATTTTATTTTATTCAAAATATCCATTTTTCAAAACAGCCCCTCTCTCCTACTGCTTGCGATTCTCCTCTTTTTTTAACCAATCTATCAGAATTTCAAATTGTAATTTATCTAAGCATTAAAGTCCCAAATATTTAATTTTCCTTTAGCTTTTATAGGTTCATCAAGTTGTTCTATATTCTCTAAT
>CANPZY010000015.1 GCA_947588945.1 uncultured Clostridia bacterium | reverse complement strand
GCATAAAAATGTAGGGACTGTCCCCAAATTGTCCCCATTTTTGTAAAAATAGATTTTTAGTCAAAAAAATAAGAGTCTACAATCTCTTGCGACTCTAGTAAAATTATTGGTTGCGGAGGATGGACTCGAACCATCGACCTTCGGGTTATGAGCGGCTTAATAAATAATTTTTAGGAAATTTCTTCGTATACTATCATAATACTTGCCCCCCAATAATTATTATTTTAACTCTTACATCCTATCCAAAACTTATATTCATAATCCTTTTGAATAGCCAAATTTAATTCATTTACAATTTTACCATGTATATCTTTTTCTCTTAACTTTTTTATTAAACTCTTATTTCTATCCTTCAATTTTCGTATATCTTCTTCCGAAGGAATAACATTACTTTTACTTGAATTGCATGATTTGTGAACATATACTAAATTCCATAAATCATCTGAATATAAATATGACCAAGGAATAACATGATCTATGCTTAATTCTTGATTATCTATACGCTTTCCACATATAAAGCATATTCTTTCTGGATTTTCTATATCTAAATATTCTTTGAACTTTGATAATGAATTTCTTTTTACTTCTTGTTCATCTATTATTTTTACTTTTTTATTGATTCTTGGTGAACTATTAAAAGTCTCCAATATTAGTCCCCATCGATAATTAATTAAATCAAATAAATCTTCGTAATTTTCCTTTAGTATATTTAAATTTGATGCTAGTATCTCTATTTTGTCATCACCTTTATTATATTTATATATTTCATCGTGCCTTTCTCCATTGATGTAAGTGAATCTCCAACTAACATCTACTTTTAATGTTTTTATAGTATTTTCTAAGCATTCATTATACTCTTTACTTATATTAACTTTTATATATTCTTCTATTCTTTCAAATCTATCTGGTTTTCTTATTTTTATAAAAGAATAATAGTCATTTATTAGTTTTTTTACATATTGTAATATTAGTGGTGTCTCTACTAAATTACTTCCTTGTATCAAATCAAAAAATATAGTTTGATTCCAATAATATTTTATAAATTTATTAGCTATACTTTTCAAATCTATCTTTACAGTATCTGCATTATTCTCTTCTTCAAGAGAAATTTCTACAAGTGCCTTAGCCCATGCCATTTTATATGTATTCGTATAATTGCATTCTCTTATTACTTTTTTAAAAAGATTATAAAAATTATTCTCCATTTTCTAATACCTTATAAAATCATAAATATTCTTGATGACTTAAATACCAATTTATTGTTTCAATTATTCCAACCTCGAATGTTGTTTCTGGTTCCCAACCTAACTCCGTTTTTATTTTTGTTGGATCTATTGCATATCTATAATCATGCCCCTTTCTATCCTCTACAAATTCGATTAGACTTTTTGGTTTTTGTAAATGTTTTAAAATTAGTTCTACAATATCTATATTCCTTCTTTCATTATGACCTCCTATGTTATATCTTTCGCCTGCTCTTCCTTTATGAAAAACTAAGTCTATAGCTACACAATGGTCTTTTACATATAACCAATCTCTAATGTTTTGCCCTGTACCATATACAGGAAGCTTTTCATCATTTAATGCTAGTTTTATCATGTGTGGAATTAGCTTTTCATTATGTTGATATGGTCCATAATTATTTGAACAATTTGTTATGCTTACATTCATTTTATAAGTTTCAAAATATGATCTTGCAATTAAATCAGAACTTGCTTTTGAAGCTGAATATGGACTATTAGGTTGTATAGGAGATTTTTCAGTAAAATATCCATCTTTTCCTAGCGTGCCATAAACTTCATCTGTAGAAATGTGTACAAATTTATTTGGGCTACCCTCTCCCCAAACTTGTCTTGCAACTTCTAATAAAGTATGTGTTCCTATAACATTAGTTTGAGTGAATATAAATGGATTTTTTATGCTATTATCTACATGTGATTCTGCTGCAAAATGAATAACTCCATTAATGTTATATTTTTGAAATATCTCTTTAACAAGATTATAGTCACAAATATCACCTTTTATAAATTCTATTTTATCTATTACATATTTTAGATTTTCCATGTTTCCAGCATAAGACAGCTTGTCTAATACTATAATGTTATATTCTGGATATTTCTTTTTAAAATATTCCACAAAGTTTGAACCTATAAAACCTGCTGCTCCAGTTACTAAAACATTCTTTTCCATTTTTTTATCTCCTTAACTTAACTTGCCCCAATTCTTGTCTTTTTCTGATTGTATTATATTTTGTTCTCCACCTATTTTTTCAAATGGCCAAACTACACCAATCTTTTCATCGTTATATAAAATACCACTCTCATCATTTGGATGATATAGGTCATCTACTTTATATACAAATTCAGCTTCCTCACTAATTACTAAAAAACCATGTGCAAAACCTCTTGGTATAAAAAACTGCTTTTTGTTTTCAGCAGATAAATATACTCCATAATATCTTCCATAAGTTTCAGAGCCTTTTCTTAAATCTACCGCAACATCATATACTTCTCCTCTTATGACTCTAACTAGTTTTGCTTGCGGATATTCTTTTTGAAAATGCAATCCTCGTAACACACCTTTAACCGATTTTGAATGATTGTCTTGTACAAACTCCTCATTTATTCCTATTTCTTTAAAATCTTTTTTATTGTATGTTTCCATAAAAAAGCCTCTGTTGTCTTCAAATACTTTAGGCTCTATTACATATAAATCTTTTATCCCAGTTTCTATTTTTTTAAATTTTCCCACTTTTTTAGCTCCTTAAAATATTATCTTGCCTTTAGCTAATTCCTTTAAAAATTTTCCATATTCTGTTTTTATTATTTTGTCTGCTAATTTTAATAACTCTTTATCTGTTATCCAACCTTTTTTATATGCTATTTCTTCTGGACAACATATTTGAATACCTTGTCTCTTTTCTATCGTTTGAACAAAGCTTGCTGTCTCTAACAATGAATCATATGTACCTGTATCAAACCAAACCATTTGCCTTCCTAAAACTTCTACATTTAAAATCTGCTTTTTCATATATTCATTATTTACTTCTGTAATTTCTAATTCTCCTCTTGCAGAAGGTTTTACTTTTTTTGCAATATCTATTACACTATTTGGATAAAAATAAAGTCCTGGAACTGCATAATTAGATTTTGGTACTTGTGGCTTTTCTTCAATTGATACTGCTCTTTTATTTTCATCTATTTCAACAACTCCATAAGCTGTTGGATCTTTTACATAATATCCAAATATTGTCGCTTCATTTTCACGTTCATTTGCATTTTTTAAAATTTTAGTTAAATTGTTTCCATAGAACATGTTGTCACCTAAAATCATTGCAACATTGCTATCGCCAATAAATTCTTCACCTAATATAAATGCTTCTGCTAAACCGTTTGGCTTTTCTTGTACTTTATATTCAAATCTCATACCCCACTTGCTTCCATCTCCTAAAAGCTCCTTAAATGTATTTATGTATGCTGGTGTTGATATTATTAGTATTTCTTTAATATCTGCTTCCATTAATACAGATATTGGATAGTATATCATTGGCTTATCATATACTGGCATAATTTGTTTTGATATTGAAAGTGTTAGTGGAAATAGTCTTGTTGCAACTCCTCCTGCTAATACTATTCCTTTACGTTTACTCATAAAAACCTCCTTTTACTTTCTGCATTCCTTTTTTAGGTATCTTTTTAGTGCGTCTTCATAACTAGGTAAGCTTATTCCTTCTGATAATATTTTTTCTTTTGATAATTTAGAATTCTTTGGTCTGTGAGCTTTACTTTCAAATTCTTCGCTTTTTACAGAATTAACTTTACAATTAATATTTGCTAATTTAAATATTTCTTTTGCAAACTCATACCAAGTTGTATAACCTTCATTTGTTACATTATATATTCCATAAGGTATTTGTTTTTTAATTGACTCATATATAACTTTTGCTAAGTCTACAGTATATGTAGGACTTCCATGTTGATCTGATACTACATTTATTTCTTCTTTTTCGTTGCCTAATTTTATCATTGTTCTTACAAAGTTCTTTCCGTCTCCAAATAACCATGCTGTACGAAATATATAGTATTTGTCGCAGTTTTTTTCAATTTCATTTTCACCTTCAAGTTTTGTTGCTCCATAAACTGTGTTTGGAGATTTCTCATCGTCTTCTTTATAAAACTCATTTAAAGGTTTATTTCCACCAAATACATAGTCTGTACTAATATGTACTAATATTATATTATTTTCTTTTGAAACCTTAGCTAAGTTTTTAGGTCCTACTGCATTTACTTTTCTTGCTAGTTCTTTATCATCTTCTGCTTTATCAACTGCTGTGTATGCAGCACAGTTTATTATTATCTCTGGATTAACTTTTTTTACATAAGCTTGTACATTTTCTATATTAGTAATATCTAATTCATCAACGTCTGTACAAATTAGTTCATTATTTTTAAATTCGTTTTTTATTTCTTTAGCAAGCATCCCATTAGCACCTGTAATTAGAATTTTCATATCATACTCCTTTAATTTAGCTCTAATTTTACTAGTTTTAAGGCTTCTAAAATAACTTTGTCCATATCATAATATTTATATGTTCCAAGTCTTCCACCGAATATTACATTTTTATTTTGTTTAGAGAGTTCAAAATATTTTTCATATAGTTGGTTGTTTTTCTCATCATTTATTGAATAGTACGCTTCTTTGCCTATTGTCCATTTGTCTGGATATTCTCTTGTAATAATTGTTTTATAAGGATTACCTTCTCCAAATTCAAAATGTTTATGTTCTATAATTCTTGTAAAAGGAACTTCGTATTCTGTATAATTTACTACAGCATTTCCTTGATAATTTTCTTCATCTATAATTTCATCTTCAAATCTAAGACTTCTATATTCTAACTCTCCAAATTTATAATTATAAAACTCATCTATTGGACCTGTAAATATTATTTTTTTCGCTATTTTTTCTAATGCTTCTCTATTTTCAAAGAAATTGCAGTTTAATTTTACATCTATTCCATCTAACATTTTTTCAATAATTTTAGTATACCCACCGATTGGTATTCCCTGATATTTGTCATTAAAATAATTATTATCATATATAAATCTAACAGGAAGTCTTTTTATTATAAAACTTGGAAGCTCTGTTGCTCTTTTTCCCCATTGTTTTTCTGTATAACCTTTTATTAGTTTTTCGTAAATAGTTTTTCCAACTAAACTTATTGCTTGTTCCTCTAAATTTTTAGGTTCTGTTATGTTGGCACTTTTTTTCTCTTCTTCTATCTTTTCTTTTGCTTCTTTAGGTGTTTTTACTCCCCATAATTTATTAAATGTATTCATATTAAATGGCATGTTGTATAATTCATCTTTATATATTGCTATTGGTGAGTTAGTATACCTGTTAAACTCTGCAAAAGAATTTATGTATTTCCATACTTCTTCATTATTAGTATGAAATATATGTGCTCCATATTTGTGTACATTTATTCCTTCTATCTTTTCTGTATATATATTTCCCCCTATATGATTTCTTTTATCTATAACTAAGCATTTCTTTCCTTTTTTATTTGCTTCATATGCAAACGTAGAACCAAATAACCCTGAACCTACTATTAGATAGTCATACATAAAACTTTCCATATTTCTCCTTCTCCTATATTTTTATAAATTATTCCTTAACATTTTCATTTTTGTTGATTTTTAGTACTTTCTTAGTTTTATTTAGTATATTTTGTAGTAAATCTATTACTATATCATTTCTTAATAATATACTCATAACACCATATACTATCACACTACCTATGCAAATAAGTATTATTTGTAAAATATTGCTTTGTACAAATAGTTTAACAAGTTCTGATACTCCAATCATTGGAACGCTTGAAACAAAGCTTATTATTATTGTCTTGGTTAAATTTTTAAATTTATATATTTTTATGGCATATTGGAAACAAATTATACATACCACAATTTCTGCTATTACTGTAGTTATTGCTGCACCGTTTTGTTGCCATAATGGTATTGCTATAAAGTTTAATAATATATTAATTATTGCAGCGACTAAAGTTGCTTTAAATGAATGTTTTTCTTGTTTGCTTGGAATTAAAATTCCGACTAACTAGTATATTTGCTATTGTTGCAAATCCTAAAGCAATACTTAATATTTGAAGTGAAGCTGTTGCTTGTATATACTCTGTTCCACCTATTAGTAATATTATTTGCTTGCTTATAATTACAATTCCAATAATTGTAGGAATAATTAGTGTTAATATTGATTTTAATAACATTTCTAATAAGTGATTAAATTTTTCTTTATCTTCATTTGCATAAAGAGACATCCTAGGCAAAGTTACACTTGTTACTGCATTTATCATCTGTTTTATTATTTCATATACTTTTACACTTACTGTATATAAACCAACATTAAAGTCGCTTGTCATCATTCCTAAAATTATTACATCTGAATTAACATATATTTTTATTGCCAGTGTATTTGAAAATAGTACAATCATTGATTTTATATGCTCTTTTAAATGTGGCTTTTTTGTTAATCTTAATTTACAATATTTTCTAGCATGCAAAAAATTAAATATATTTACACTACCACCTGCTATAACTGATATTAATGCATAAATATAGTAATGTTCGCTTTTTCTTACAAATAAAAATAGTAATATCATTGATATTACATGTGTCATTATGCTTTTTTTTGTAATGTATGCATATTCCTCATAAATATTATAAATCCATTCAACACCTATTGTAGTAAATAATATACTTAAACTTTGTATAAGTATCAAATAGCGATAATTTTCTAGTTTTGTTGGGAGCATAAGCATAAATATCATTATGAGATAACTAATTGCAGTAGTTATTATGTTTATTGTAAAGATCTGGTTTGCAAATTTTTGAAATTTTTCCTTATCTTTTCTAATGATTGCCCCTTCTCTCGTTGCATAAGTATTTATCCCTAAAGCTGCTATTAGTGATAAATACTCAACTATTGAAACTGCAAATTGAACTTTTCCAATATTATCTGTTCCTAATACTCTTGAAGCATAAGGAAATGTAATAACTGGAAATATTATTGACATCATGACTTTTATTACATTTATAATTGCATTTAATTTAATTGATTTTTCTTTCACTTTTTATCTATTTCCTTTATTTTTTCTATAATATGAATTGGTGAAAATTCTCCATTGTAATTATAATTTACATCTTCTTTTTTCTTTATCCACTCTGTATCTATATCTTCTAATTTATCAAATATCTTCATATATTTTTCATTATAAAAAGATAATTCCTTTACATTTTTATTATTTGTTAATAGCTTTTTGTTTAAACATACTGCCTCAAAATATCTAAGAGATTGACATTCTTGACCTGTTTGTAAAAATTCTATTATGCAATTTGTACCCTCTGCTTCTTCTAATACATATGAATATGGTTTTACTTGTTTAATAGTATTAAAACCATCTTTTTTATAATCAAATGGGCTTTTTATTGCATTTACTATATCAAATCTAACATTTACACCTTTATCTTTTAAATATTCAAATAGTTCTATTGTTTCTTTAATTCTTCCAGGTTTTAATCCACCCATAAAGTAAGCATCTTTATCAATTTCTTTGTTATCTTTAATTTCTGGTTGTGAATAATAATGTTCATCTAGATATATTAAATTATATTTTTCTGCATCATGTTTATCATAAGAAAATACATAATCCCATAATTTATCTTTATATATTTTTCTAGCTAATTTATTTGATTTGTGCTTTAATTCTAAACTATCTAAAAGTAAAAAGACAAATTTTACATTTTTATTCTTTTTATACTTTCTTCTTATAGCAGATATATTACAATTAAAAAATACTCCTAAAGGCATAATTATATAATAATTGCAATTTTCTTTTATATCTAAATCAGGGAATTCGAACCAAATTGATTTCATAGGCAAATTTACGAAGTTAGAAACTTTATAACTTAAATGTGCTCTTCTTAAAAATTTTAAGAAGAAATTATTTATATTTTTTTTTCTTATTTGATAGTATTCCATATTATACAATTTAAACAAATCTGATAGTAAATATCTATATAAATCCATACCTTTTTTGTGCTCTTCACACAAAAAAATATATTTATCTTCCATCTATCTTCCCTCTTTCTGTATTTATCTAATATGCTATAATATCTTATTCTTTAAATGGTATAACTAAATTATTTATGTTTCTTATAATTTTCTTTTAATTTCCATACCATTTTTAATGGTAGCCTTCCAAACATTGTAGCTATACATAATAATTTTTGTTTCTTTGGCATCTTTTTATCTAATACAACTGTAAATCTATATTTTCTTAGAATTGTTTTAATTTTTTTATTAGCTTGTCTATATTCTTTATTATTTGGTATTTTTAATAAAATAAATATACATTCCATATAAAGTCTTGAAATTGCCGCTTTACGTATTTCAGGATATTCTATACTTATATATTCTACCATGTCTTCTGCAAATTTTAATCCTTGCATACGTTCCTGACTAAAATTCGTATTCATTATACTATTTTTTCTATTTGTTAAATAATTGTATGTTCTTTTATTTCCTAAAACTACAGTTTTTGCGTTAGCTAATATTTTATAAGCTACTGCTAGGTCTTCATATATTTTTTTTTCTGGAAATCTTACATCAAAAAATGTTTCTTTTTTATATAGTTTATTCCACACATTATTTGTAAATTCTGTATTATATAACATTGCTTCTATTGCTTGTTCTGTATTATATGTTTTCACTATATCTTTATCATCTTCTTTGTCAGTATTTTTTTCTAAACTTTTTGTTAAATTTTCTTCATATATTACATTACTTTGTCCTATTGCAATATCAGCATTATATTTTTGTTCTAATGTATATAAATATTTAATAGTTTCTTTAATTATACTATCATCACTATCTACAAAAAATATGTATTTACCTTTTGCTTCATCTAATCCTCTGTTTCTAGTTATAGCTATTCCTTCATTTTTTTTATGTATAACTCTTATTCTTTTATCTTTTTTCGCGTAGTCATCACAAATCTTTCCACAATTGTCAGAAGATCCATCATCAATTAATATAATCTCTAAATTTTTATATGTTTGTTCTACTATACTATCTATACAATATGGCAAATATTTTTCAACATTATAAATTGGTACAATTACTGATATTAAATCATTTTCCATGTATAATTATATTTTCCCCTTATTCATTTTTTATTTTGTTTATATATTTTATATTAATTGCTATTGTAATAATAAAGTATAATCCTGCAAAGTCCATTGTATCAAATATCGATAGAAACATTATTATACAAATAGCAAAAATAAGTAAGTTTCCTAATGGATTTTCAAAATATTTTTTTATTTTGTTTAAACTATAATATAAAATATATAAATATATTGATGCTGACGCTAATCCTCCTCTATATAAAAGAGTCATAATAGAATTATGCGCATGTGGTACTCTGCACCATTCTAAATAGTGTGGAGCAGATGAATTGAAGAAGAATTGTTCATCATAATACTCAGATTGCATACCATTTCCCAAAATAGGATTTTTTAATAATTTTCCCATTACTCCATCCCATATAAATGTTCTTCCAGATAAAGTTGAGTCTTTTTTTAATAAATTTAAAATTGGAGTAAAAAGATTTTGAATTTTGCAAACTACAAATAGTATGTTTAAAATTAAGTACGTAATAAATAACTGAACGCTGTATTTTGCAACATATACTTTATCATTTATAAAATATAATACTATGAAAAAGGCAAATAAAATCATTGCTGCTACACTAAACTTATACAATAATAATATCTCAGATAGTAAAACACATATAACCCATCTTTTTGATAATTTACCTTGTTCTACTATACTTATAATACCTTCTGAAACTATCCATGGTAGAAGTGTAAATATGAACCTGTTATCTATTCCTAAAAAATATACATTTGTATAAGTCGTAATTTTCAAAACATCTATAATAAAAATAGTTGC
Source organism: uncultured Clostridia bacterium (assembly GCA_947588945.1). Taxonomy (GTDB): domain Bacteria; phylum Bacillota; class Clostridia; order TANB77; family CAG-508; genus CAG-793. The sequence continues at coordinate 27,698 of CANPZY010000015.1, read as the reverse complement.
TAAATTAAATAAATAGCAAAATATAAAATAGCTGTTTACTTTTTTTAGTACAGGTATTAGCTTTTTCTCTTTTATTAGTATTTCCGCAACTAGCGCCATAACAATTGTTGTTATAGCTGGTCCAATAAATCTAGTAAACGATCCAGAATTTATTATAGTTGATATAAACATAATAAATTGTAAAACAGTTATCAATATTATGGTTTTTGAAATTTTATAACTTTTATCTGTAAATATTTTATATAAATAAAAAATTAATACAATTAAAAATGATATACCTTTTAGAATTTTATATATAAGATCAATATATTCAACACCTATAAAAGATTCTTCTTTAAAAATTTGTGGTTCAAAAAATATTATTAGTATAGTTGCAAATATATAAATGAATGTATTTTTATTTATGTTTATTTTTTTCTTCATTTATCCTTAATATTTTAAAATCCTTCCTGTAAATTTTTGGTATAGTCAAAGGAGTTACCTCATATTTAAAAGCTCTTTTCATATTTTTTTCCTGTAAACTTAGCCATTAAAAATGCTGTTCCTTTTTTTATCCAATTTACTTTTTCAATATTTAGTACTTTTACTTCTTTATATTTTAAATTATTTGTATTTATCCAAACATCTAGTAATAATTCAGATACTCTGCCAAAAAATCTTGCGTGGAATGCATCATATTTAGTAACATCAATTCTTTTTTCTAATTCAAATAAAATATCGAACAACCATGTACAATAATCATCTAACACATTTTTTTTCATTATAAACATATTAAACATATGTGCAGATGTTCTTTTGTGTAGCTTTTCAAACTCTGCTAAATAATTTGGATATTTTTCTTCTATTATCTTTCTCGTTTCTTCTAATGGTTCAATATACATTGTATGTTCATAATGCGAATATAAATTCTCTATATAATATTTTCTTTTTTTAGGTAATATAATATCAGTAGTTTCAAGTATTTTTTCAATTTCTTCTTTCTTAGCAACTCTTTCAATTCTATCTTGACTAGGATTTTTTTTATTTGATGAAAAATACCTTCTATAATGACATAAGCCAATATATTTTGCGTCCAAATTTTTCCAAGCCCAATATACACCTGTAAGCTCACAAAAATATGGGTTCTTTTTTGAAATGTTATCTCCCGTTGAATCAACATCAAACCCAATATTTTCCTTTCCATAACTACCTACATGAAGTGGTAAATACATAGAGTCGCTAGGCATTTTATATTTTTTATTAGTAGCAACTATTATTTTTATATTATCCATATTTTAATATTCTCCTTCTCTTTTTATTACTATTTGAAGGTTTTAAAATATTTTAATATTTAACTATAAAAAAGAATTTTTGTATCTACTATATTTTTCTAAATTTATATAATTTAAAATATTTTTTATTATTATATTTTTGTCTAAATTTTCAATTTTATTTATAATTCAATATATCATACATAAATATAAAAATCAATATTTTTAGCAAATAATTGGCTTTATTATAATCTTAAATTTTTTTATTTTACTGCATTTTTTCATTCTTAATATTAAGCGCTGAAGATATTGCCTGTGCTGATAAAATTTTTGTATTTATATCTAAATGTGCATATATATTAGCTGTTGTAGAGAAACTAGCATGTCCTAACCATTCTTGAATTGCCTTCATTGGAACATTTCTAGATACTAATAAACTTGCACAGGAATGCCTTAAATCATGGAAACGAATGTGCCTTAGTCCACTATCCTTTAGTAGTTCTGCAAAATGTCTCGTTACATAATCTGGTTTAATTAAAGCTCCATTAGGCTGTAAACAAATATATTCCTTATACTTCGTTATATACATGTTCTTTAATCTTTTTTGATTTGCTTTTTGCATTGCTCTTTCATTATTTAATGCCTGTATTACTTCTTCTGTTAAAGGTAAAATCCTTCGACTAGAATTTGTTTTTGTTTTATCTTTTGCTAATACTTGAGTTTTACCGTTCATTTTTACTTCTACAACTGTATGCTTAATTGTAATAGTTTTTGCATTAAAATCAACAGCAGACCATTTTAGCCCCAATACCTCGCTACGACGTAATCCGTAAAAAGCTGTTAATAAAATTACCAGATGTAATGGATCATTTTTTGATTTTTCAAATAGAATATTAAATTCATCTTCAGAATAAAATTGACCTACAAATAAATTCTTTTTTGGTGTTCTCACTTTATCTGCAGGGTTATTTACTATTAAATCTTGTTGAAAAGCATATTCCAATGATTTTCTAATAATTGCATGATAACGTAAAACTGTATTTGGTTTTAAATTTTTTTCTAATAAAAATTCATAAAAATTTTGTATATGTCTTGGTTCTATTTCTAATAATTTAATTGGATTTTCTGTGAAATATTGCTTTATTCTATAATTTATCATTTGTGTATGTACCGCATAAGTTGTAGGCTCAAGTGTTGGTTTCATTTTTTCAATCCATAATTGTGCATATTCATAGTATGTAATATTTTCATTATATTTATTTTCATGATCAAGATATTTAAGCTTTTCTCTAAATTGCAAATTTTTTCTTGTTTGTTCTTCGTTTTCCTTGTTAATTTGCTTTTCCATTAAAAAAAGGTCCTCAAATTGCTTTCGAAATTCTTCAGCCTTTTGCAAAGCTTTTCGTTTATTTCCTTTAACTGCTTTTATTTTTGTAGAAATCCACTTTTGTTTTCTTTTGTTATTTTCGTCTTTGTAGTTAATAACTGCTTGATAGATATTATTCTTTTCGTGTAGACTAACTGTAATATTTAACATATTTCGATTCCTTTCTTTAATATAGTGATAATTACTATATTATCACTTTTTTAGGCAAAAATCTATCAAATACTTCATGTAAAAAAGCTTTAACTTTAGTTAGATTTTGGTTAGATAAAAAATCTGTCATTTTGCTTTTAGACTATATTATTACTACATTATAGTATTCTATCTCAATACAGTGCACATGTTGAAGAATACGGATGGAAAGAAAATTCAATATTTGCAAGTGATGGTCTAGAGCAATTAGAAGATGAGGTATCTGGTAGACCTGCATCATTCGTTGGAACAATGGGCGAATACAAGAGAATGGAAGCTGTAAGACTTAGAGTTCAACTTCCAGAAGGTAGTACAGTTAAAGTTAGAGCACACGTTGAAGGAATTGGATGGCAAGAGCCTATAACATTAGATAATACTGGTAAAGAAGAAACAACAGTTGGAACAACTGGTGAATACAGAAGAATGGAAGCTCTTCAAATTACTGCAGAAGGTTTAGGAAATAACAAAATTCTTTATCGTGCACACGTTGAAGGATATGGATGGCAAGATTGGGTAGATGCTTCTGACGCTGATGCATTTGCTGGAACAACAGGTGAATACAAGAGAATGGAAGCATTAGAAATTGCTATTGTTTCTGAAGATGGTTTCACATATCGTCAAAATGAAGATGGAACACATACAGTTTTATATAATGAAAAAGAAGTTAAAACTGAAAAATGTACATTTGGAGAAATGACTTCTACAGATGGAAAGAATGTTGATAGAACATGCTCTGCTTGTAAAAGAAAAGAGACTAAAACAATCGGAGAAGTATTAAAAGATGAATCTGTTACAGAACTTGAAGTAACAAAAATTGAAACTGATGAAGAAATAGTAGTACCAGAAGGAAAGACTTTAATAGTTGATACAACTGTTGATAGTAAAGGAAAATTTATAACAGTAGATGGTTCTTTAGTATTAAAGAATAATCAAAATAAAAATCTAAAGTTAAAAGGAACTGGAACTGTAGTATATGCACCAGAAGCAAAAGATGCTAATGAATTTACTAAAAATTGTGGAAAATTAACTCAATATTTAAAATTATCAGGAAATAAGTTAGCATCAGATGCTACAGAAGATGCAAAAAGTCTAAAATATGAAATAAGAGTTCCTGAGATGAGCGAACCTCAAACAATAAAAGAAAATGATAATGATGCACTTACAATAGGAAAAGATTGGAACGTTACACTAGATTTAGGAAAAAACACATTAGTAACATCTGATAGTAATACTTCTAATAAATTAATAGTTAATAAAGGAAACTTAACAATAAAGAATGGAACAGTAAAGACAGGTGATAACAATACTAGTGCTGTTATTAGTAGTTCAGAAGGAGATGCTAAGCTTAATTTAGAAGACGTTGTTGTAACTGGACAAAAAGGAATTTATACAAATGGTAACTTAACAATAAAAGGTGGAAAAGTAGAATCAACAGCAGATGCTTCAAATATGTATGCAATAGGTATTGTAGGAAAAACAGGTAAAAGAATAACAACTGTATTAAATGATGTAGATGTTGTTTCAAAAAATCTTGGTATATTTATACAAGATAGTAACCATGACTTAGATATGACTAATGGTACTATTAATATAACTGGTACGAAGGAAGGAGTTGATTACGCTTTAGCATCATACTCTGGAGATTCAGTTATAACTTTAAATGGTACAAAAATAACATCTAAAGGAATTGGTATATATATTCAAAATGATGGTGATGAAGACGAAGCAAATGTAGCAAAACTAAATAATGTTACTATTGAATCTATAAAACAATGCTTATGGGCTATGGGTCTTAACGACAGATTTGTTGTAGATGGTGGTTCTTATACTAGTGGTAGTAGCAATGCTTTGTATATATTCAACGATAATTGTGGATTAAGTACACTTAAAGACTGTACATTATCTGGATGGGACGCAGCTATAAATTTAGCAGGAAGCGCTAAAGAAGGAGAAGATGGAAATCTTGTTCTAACTAATGTAACAAAAAACAAATAATTAAAGGTGTAAATTTGTTATATTAAAATCTTTAGTTTTAAATAATTATACAAAAAAAGGACGTTCAAGCGAACGTTCTTTTTTTATATTATTAAATATTAAAAAAAATAATTAAATTAACTTTAGTTAGATTTTGGTTAGATGCTAAATTTTTGGTTTTATTTTTAGCTGATATTATTGCTATATTATGGTACTTTGCTTTAGAACAGTGCACATGTGCAGGATTATGGAGATTTAGTTTCAGTTAAGGCAAGTGAAGGATTAGAAGAATTAGCTGATCCAGTAGTAGGCAAACCTACAACATTTGCAGGAACAATGGGAGAATCAAAGAGAATGGAAGCTTTAACAATAGCTTTTGATTCTGGAATACAAGGAGTATCTCTAAAATATCAAGCTCACGTAGAAGGAGATGGCTGGCTAACGGAAGTTCCTGTAACAAAAGAAGGAACAACTATAGCAGGAACAAAAAATCAATATAGGAGAATGGAAGCTCTTAAATTAACAGTAGAAGGTCTTGACAAACTACATCAAGCAGGTTATGAAATTGAGTATCGTGCTCACGTAGAAGGATATGGATGGCAAGATTGGGTAACAGCAGATGATCAAGCTTACAATTTAGAGACAAAAAATTTTGCTGGAACAACAGGAGAATATAAAAGAGTAGAAGCTATTGAAATAGCAGTTGTACATGTACATGATTACACAACACAATATACTCATAGTGGAGTAGTTAATGGTGTATCACAACATATATATAAATGTAGTATATGTGGAGAAACAGGTACAGAAGAATGTACATATGGTGCATGGGGATCAACAGATGGACAAAATGCTACAAGAGCATGTGTATGTGGACATACAGAAACAAAGAAATTAAAAGATGTTTTACAAGATGAAAATGTTACAGAATTAGAAGTAGATAAGGTTAGTACTGCACTAACTGTACCTGCAAGTAAAACATTAACAGTTGATGAAAAATTAGAAAATGGTGCAGATATAGCAGTTAAAGGTACTTTAGTTATGAAAAAAATGCCAGATCAATCAGCTAAATTAACTGGTACTGGAACTGTAGTTTGGGCTCCAGAAGCAAGTAATACTGAGGAAATAAATAAATTACCTAGTGCTTTAAAATTAAGTGGTAATGCTGTTACTGATCCAAAAAATACATTAAAATATGAAATAAAATTACCTGAATTAGCTAAACCTTTAACAATAACTGATAAAGGTGAGAGCGACTATTTAACTATAGGCGAAGGATATAATATAACATTAGATTTAGGTGGAAATACATTAGCTTTTGATAAATCTCAATCATTAACTAGAGATGGATTAATTTTAAACAAAGGTACTTTAACAATAAAAAATGGTACATTATCAGACAATGGAAATACCAATGTTACAGCAAAAGCAGGAAAATATATTCTAAAAAATGTAAAAGACACTAAAAAATTGCCAATATTATCATTAGAAAACGTTACTATTACTACAAAAGGTGATGGTATAGCAGCAGAAGAAGGAACACTTACTATGGTAAATAGTTCAATAACTGCTGGTGGAAAAGACTGTGTAGGTTTAAGTGTTGGATATTCTGATACAGCAAATGGAGTTCACAAAGATATGGGAAAAAGCCCAGTAACTCTAGAAAATGTAAAAATTAATAACGTTGGATATGGAGTTATAGCTCACTCTACAAATGCAACAGTAACATTAAATAATGTTGATATTAAAGCAACAAATTTTGCTTTACATGTAAATGCAAAAGATACTAAAAACAATTCATTTGTAGTGACAGGAGGAACATATGAAGTAACAGACGCTAAAGCTGCAGTAGCATATTTAGCAGGTACAAATAAATCAACATTTACAAATTGTACATTAAAAGGTGCTAATGGCATTGAAACAGCTGGTTCTGAATTGACATTAGATAATGTAACAATAAATGCAACTGGAAAAACAACTAATGGAGCTGTAAAAGCTGGTGAATCAACAGAAAGAGGAAGTGCTGTAATCTTAAAGGTATTACAAGGTTATGGTGATAAAAAAATTGACTTAACAGTAAGAAATTCTAAGCTAAATAGTGCTAATGGATATGCTGTATCTGTAGCAGGAAATACAAGTAGTTCTACAGTACAAAAAATAAACATATCATATGATTCAAATTCATTTGTAGCAGCAACAGGAAAATCTGGAGTTCAAAATATAGATTCAGGTCTTCTATCAATGACTACAACTGTTTCTAATGCAGATGAAGAAGTTATTGAATAATAATTTTTAATAAACTTAAAAAAGGGCGTTCATATGAACGTCCTTTTCTACTATTTTATTTTTTTACGATTAAAATTCTTTATATCATATCAAAATTTTAAACGTTAACTTCAGTTACGTTAGTTCTATCAGCAAACTCACTTAATTCATGATTTTGTAATAAGCTACCTAGAACTGTTATAGCTGTACCTTTTCCTTCCAATCTGCAGTCCTTAAATGTATTTAGTTCACGAGAATATATACGAACAGCGTTTTCAGTAGTACTCTTGTAAGAACCACCATCTACTTCAACCTTGTCCCCATCCGCACAAGTCCAGATACATACTTTCTTAGATTCAATTGTTACATCATTTAGGTGTGCTACATTGCCACCTAGAGCGTTAGGAGTACTACCTCCATTATTCTGTAAATAAATTCCCATTCCATCTGATGTTATTTTTGTTCCATCTAGAGTAATTGAAGAATATTGAGAATATGAAGTTAAAGCTCCATCGTAACCGTCAACCGAATTGTTTTCTACAGTAATACTACCTCCATTCATTACTAAATCATGAAATATATCAGTACTGATAAAGATTCCAATATGTTTTGATTTAACATCAACATCAGTTAATTCTGTTGTGTTTGCTTTTATATTTCTTTCTCCCAAAATTTGTAATGCACGTGATTGGCTAGCTGTTCCGTTAGATTCTATCTTTCCACCATTCATTACTAAGTTTCCATTTGTAGAAATTCCACTGTGTCCAATTATATCAACGTTTTCTAAATTAAGAGTTGCAGTTGTATTTGCACCACTGTTAATAACAAATTTTTGACTATCATTTGGGATTTCAACTACACCGTTTTTTAGAGTTAAATCTCCTTTATTCGTTATAAAAGAATTACTCTTATCGGTAGTTTTTAAAATGTTATTTCCTAAATCTACTGTAAGATTCCATCCTTCTTCTAATGTTATAGGAGAAGTTTCAGTTATAGTTTGTGGTTCATCCATCTCAGGCACTTTGATTTCGTATTTTAAAGATTTAGCAGTGTTATCATCACTAGACTTAAGTCCGTCTAATATTTCTGTTGCTTTTGGAAATTTTGTTGCAAAATCTTCAGAACTTTCTGCTTCTGGTGCATATACTACAGTTCCATTTCCTTTTAATTTTAAATTACTTTGAACTTTCTTTAAAACTAATGTACCATTTACTGTTACAGGATTTTCACCACTAATATTTTCATCAACTGTTAATGTTTTTCCAGCTGGTACTGTCAATTCTTTTTTTACATTTTTTACTTCAAGTTCTGTTATTGATTCATCACTTAATAATTCATTTAAAGTTTTCTCTTCTTTGTGATTGCATAAAGTACAAGTTCTTTCTAATAATTCATCATCTTCTTCTGATGCAGGAATCCATCCACTATATGTGCAGTCTTCTGTACTTAGTTCTACATCGTTATATAAAAATGTATGTGTTCCATCTTCATTTGATTGATATTTGAAACCATCTGCAGAAACAATAGCAATTTCTAATGCTTCCATTCTCTTGTATTCACCTGTTGTTCCAGCAAATGCATCAGGATCAGAAGCATCTACCCAATCTTGCCATCCATATCCTTCAACGTGTGCACGATAAAGAATTTTGCTACCATTTAAACCTTCTGCAGTAATTTGAAGAGCTTCCATTCTTTTGTATTCACCTGTTGTTCCAATTTCTGTGTCTTTTGCACCAGTATTATCTAATGTTACAGGATCTTGCCATCCATATCCTTCAACGTGTGCTCTAACTTTAACTGTACTACCTTCTGGAAGTTGAGCTCTAATTCTTACAGCTTCCATTCTTTTGTATTCGCCCATTGTTCCAGCAAATGATGAAGGTATACCAGATACCTCATTTTCTAATTTTTCTAGACCATTGCTAGCAAAGATTGAGCTATCTTTCCATCCATAGTCCTGCACATGTGCACTGTATGTAAGGTTTAGCTTTTCTGCTGCATTAACTTTAGCAAATGGTATTGTTGCTAATACAACTGCTGCCACTGCTATAATAATTAAACTGCTTTTTAAAAAACTTTTTTTACCCATTTTTTTATTCCTCCTTTTTTTCTTTTGGTTTATTTTTTTAGAATAAGCAATTCCGTATATATTTATAACATTAACATATGCTTTTGTCAATATTTTTTTTAAATTATTAGCATATTTTCTAAAAAATATTTTTAATTTTACAAAAGCAAAAATTTCGATCGCTCGCATATATCAACTGTTAGTTCGATTTTTTGATAACATTTTTTGACAAATTTTTCTTTATTTTACATTTTTTTCTCAACTATTACAAATCTGAAATATTTTTTCGTTTTTTCTTGTTTCCCTAAGGATTTTAAAGATCTATAACATAATGATATTTTTAGCTAAAAATCTTTTCTTATTATTTTATTTTATGTTGTTAAAAAAAAATTCTTCTTTGTTTGTTAATAAATTGCCTTTAATTATATTTTTTTCTTCAAAGTATTGACAAAATCATATCTACTATATTATAATATGTAAGTGTTGTGAGTAATTTATATAGCGGGGTGGAGCAGTTGGCAGCTCGTTGGGCTCATAACCCAAAGGTCGATAGTTCGAGTCTATCCCCCGCAACCAGAATGGACATAAAAGAACTTCTAATTATTTTCGAATATTGGTTTATTTTATGCACATCAATAAAAAAACAAAGTTGAAATATACTTTGTTTTTTTATTTTTACAAAATTACAGCAAAATCTTTTATTAAAATTAGAATATTTTTGCAATCGATATTTTTCGTCCGAAGTCACAAAAGTGGCACAAACGAAAAAAATTGCAATTAATATAATTGACGATTTTATCTATTATATAGTATAATTTCAACAATCATAAAAAATTTTTAGGAGAGATCTTATAATGAAAGAAAGAGTATTAAAATTATTAAAAAATAATTATTTTATAATTATTTTAATTAGCTTAATGTTATCTTGTCCCTTAATTGTAAAAGGGCTTGTGATTGCTCATGATTCTGTATATCATGTAAGTAAAGCAATCGGTACTGTTTTATCAGTAAAAGAAGGGCAATTTTTACCATATATAATTTCCAATTTTGCAAATGGTTTTGGTTATTCGTGGAACTTATTTTATCCACCAATAAGCACTTATGGGGTAATCTTTTTTAGAATATTCTCTAATTCCTATATTAATGGTGTTAAATTATTATTAGTTGCCACTATAATATTGTCTGGAATCTTTATGTATAATTTAATGTATGATATTACTAAAAATAAAATGATTGCTTTATTGTCTGCTATAATCTATATAACTGCACCATATAGACTAACTGTCATCTATATTAGAATGGCTATTGGAGAAATAATTTCATTTGTTTTCATTCCTCTAGTTTTTCATGGCCTATACAACATTTTTAACCAAAATTGTAAGAAGCATTGGTATTTAGTAATTGGTGCTTGTGGATTAGCCTTAACACATAATATAAGTACCCTCTTAACAATTATACCCGCAGTCATTTATGTACTTTTCAACATAAAAAAAGTTTTTACTAAAAAAATATTTCTTACACTTCTAATAGATGCTTTATTTATGGTCGGTATTGTTGCTTTTTTCTACGGTCCAATGATGGAAGCGAAATTTTCTTGTGATTATTCTGTCTTCGATGATGGAAAAATGGGGACTTTAGAAGATATGCACCAACATTCCGTTTATATTTCACAATTAATATTTGGAAAAATGCAAAGAGGAATTTCAGGATATTTATCAGACCCTGAAAATATCAGTAAGGATATGTGTTTTGCAATAGGTTTGCAAATACTTATTCCATTACTTTTCACACCTTTTGTTTATAAAAAAATCGATGTTAAAAAGAGGAAACTATATTTAATTACTCTTATTACAGGATTATTTTTATTATTTGCGACAACTAATCTATTTCCTTGGACTTCTATGCCTAGTGTATTTGCATTTATTCAATTTCCTTATAGATTTTTATTTATATCGACTTTCTTGTTAAGTACTATTTCTGCTGTAAATATCGTAAAAATCTTTAAAGAGATAAAGTTTTACCAAGTTATTATTTTATGTTGTTTAATTTTAGTATATATTTTCCCTTTAGTTAGATTAGCTTCAATGGACAAAAATCACGATGAAACTGTACATTCTGAAATAGACGTAGTAAATGAAGATACTGATAGAACTGATAATTGCGCATATTTCGAATATCTTCCTTCTAAAGCTAAAATTTCATATTTAGCTAATCGATCTCAAGATGCAATTATTTTATCTGGAAATACTAATATAACAGAACAAGAAAAAAATAAAAGTTATATGAAGCTAAAAGTTGAGAATACAACTGAAAATGCTGATATTGAATTGCCTTATGTTTATTACCCAGGATACCAAGTTACGTTAAATGGTAATACTCTTCCTATAAAAGAAAGTGATAATGGTTTTATAAGTATATCTTTAGATCAAAATTCTAATGGAGAAATTATTGTAAATTATGCTGGTACCTTAATTCAGAAAATTTCATTTATAATTTCATTATTAGTGGTTATGATTTTTATAATTTATACAATACTATTTGAAAGAAAGTATAGACAAAACTATACAAATTAATATATTTTTCAATTTTTATAATATATAATCTCACTCTTATAATTTATATAAGAATGGGATTTTTTATATTGTTATATTATCTTTTAAACTATTATATTTACTCTCTCCTATTCCTGATACATTTTTTATATCCTCGATGTTAGTAAATTTTCCGTTATTTTCTCTATATTCAATTATCTTCCTAGCTGTACTTTCTCCTACTCCTGGCAAGGTTTGTAGCTTTTCTAAATTAGCTGTATTAATATTTACTTTTACTTGTTTTTCATTAGTTTCTTCTGATGCTGTTGTTAATATAATTCCCTCCCCTGCGTCTTCTCTTATATATTTTATTTCTTCTTGTTCACTTTCACCAATTTTTGCTGTTTCTGTGATACTTGGTATATATATTTGCACTCCATCTTCTATTATATAAGCTAAATTTACTTTTGATAAATCAGCATCTTCTGTTTTTCCTCCTGCTGCGTTTATTGCATCAATTATTCTTGCCCCTTCATTTAATGTTACAACTCCAGGCGAATTTACTTCGCCTACTACATGGACTACTATTGTATTTTTATTATTTAAAATCCCTATTTTGTTCTCTTTTATATTTTGAATTATATTTTCTTCTATATTGTTTTCTTCATTATTCACGCTTTCCTCAGTTTCATTTTGTTGTATAATTATTTCATCGTCTTCTACATAAAACATCTTATATAAGAATACAAATCCACAAATAATTATTAAAAATATTATAATACAAACTATTATCTTCTGTTTATTGGTTAAATTTCTTATTTTTTCTAATAAATTTTCTATCATTTTTTTCCTTTCTTTTTTATTAAATTTTTTGCAAATATTTATCTGCTTTTTACATATCTTTTTTATAAAATTTTTTTGCATACATCATATATTTTATTTAAATATATCAAATTTACCATTCATATATTTAATATTAAACTTTTTGAGAATATTTTTATGCTATTTTTCATATACTTAATATTGATTTTTTCTTGATTTATTTCCTAATTATTGTTATTATAATTATTATTAAATTTCTATTAAGGAGATTATTTTGAAAAAACAAATTTACGAATATAAATTCACATATTATTATAAAAAATTATTAAAAATTTCTCTTTTATTTTTGATTTTAATTATACTTCTAACCAGCAATGCTTTTAGCTATGCTATAGATGAGCCGTCTTATGTTCAAAGTGAAGCTTCTGTTGGCACTCCTTCTGAAAACAACAACGATTATATTTCTAATAGTGAAGGTTTAGATATTTATGCTGAAGCTTGCATATTAATTGATGAAAAATCTGGAGAGGTTTTATATAATAAAAATGGTTTTGAAAAAATGTATCCTGCAAGTACAACAAAACTTGTTACAGCTATTTTAGTTTTGGAAAAATGTAACTTAGATGATATGGTTAATGTTAGCCATTATGCAGTAGCATCAGTTCCTGCAACTTACTCAAATATGAACCTAATTCCAAGTGAGAGTTTTAGTGTAAAAGATCTTCTTTACTGTTTATTGATTGGCTCCGCAAATGATGCTGCTTTCGTTCTTGCTGAATATATTGCAAATGGTGGTAATAATTATGCTTTAGATTCTTCTATAGATGCAAAAAACAAGTTTAACGAAAGCATAGCAAAATTTTCAGATATGATGAATGAAAAATCTGCTGAAATTGGATGCACTAATACACATTTTGTCAACCCAAATGGAATTCAAAATGAAAATCACTATTCTACAGCTCATGATTTATCTTTAATTGGACAATATGCATACAAAAATCCAACATTAATGGCTATAGTAGATGATATGTCTTTTTCTTTACCAAACACTCAACTATACACTTCTGATATTCGTACATGTAAATCTACTAATCCTCTTCTTTATAATGGAAGAAAATCTTTTTATGAATATGCGAATGGTATGAAAACAGGATATACTGATGCTGCCGGATCTTGCATAGTTGCTAGTGCAAAAAAAGATGATTTTAGTTTGATTGCTGTAGTTCTTAATTCTAAAAAAAATTATTCAGAAATACCAGAAGGAGAAACGGATACAAGTAGAGAAGCTGATTGTAAAACTTTATTTGATTATGGCTTTAATAACTACTCATATCAAGATTTAAATACTGCTGGAAATATTGGCACTACTGTTAAAATTATTAATGCAGATCCTCGAAATAACAATCTAGATTTATTATTAAAAGATAATATTAATGTTTTAGTAAAAAAAGATGAGGTTTTTGATATTACTCCTAACATTTTATTTTATAAAATGCTTGCTCCTATTGCAAAAGGTGAAACTGTTGGATGTATATCTTATAAATTTAATGGTAAAACCTATACCTCTGATTTAGTTGCTGCTAGAGATGTTTATTCTGTTAGTTATATGAATTTTATCATTGCTCTATTTTGTATTTTCATCATAATGCTTTTGATTATGATTGTCTATACAAAAAGAAAAAAGAAAAAATCATAAGTTATATATAAAAAATAGCGGGTATGCTAATTTTTTAATAGCCCCCACTATTTTTTATTAATAATCTTGTCCTATAATTATTGTAAAGTCTACATCATTATTATCTTCACCTATTTGAATGGTTCCTGTATTAAGTAATGATTTTATTTCGTTTCTTGCTTCTAATGTATTATTTTTTCTATCTATTATAATAGTATTTTTTGTAACATTAGTTTTTCCTTGTTTTGTTATCTTGTATCCTTGATTTTTTAGTTGCGTAATTGCTAAGTTAAATTTACTTGTAGATGCTGTACCATTTAAAACTTCAATTTTTATATCTGTTTTTTTCTTTGTTGTTACTACATTTTGTTCACCTAATGTATTAACTGTATTTCCTGTTATTATTTCATTTCCAATATTTCCAGATTCTTCGTTATTTATCTGTTTTAAAAACAAATTATTAACTACTTCTTTTGCTTTTGTTGTGTTTACTATGAATACTGATACTCCATTGCAATATTCTGCTGCACCAGGCAACATATCTGACCTTAAATTATCTGTATTAAAGTTTAATAATGCAGGAATGTAATCTTTTATTATATCCCAAGATAAGTTAGTCTCTACTTCTTCTTTGGCAATATTCATTAATTCATTTATCTTAGTGATATTACTTGCTTTCATTGTTTGACTAATTACTGCCTTTATAAATTCTCTTTGGGTTTTCATTCTTCCTAGGTCATTATCTCCATATTCTGCTGAATATGAGGTTCCATTATTATTATGTCTAAACCTTACTACACCTTCTGCCTGTTCTCCATTTAATAATTGATAACCCTTTTTTATATGAATAGCTAATTTTTGAGTAATATCATCATAATCCATATCTATTGGTACATCAAAATAAACTCCTCCAATTGTATCAACTAATTTTCTTAGTGCTTTTGTATCAATAGTTATATAATATTTTATATTTAATCCTGTAAAGTTATTTACCGCATCAATTGTTTTTTGTGGATTTTCAGAATATTTACAATTTATTTTGTCATAAGGAACAGCTTTACTTTTATCTTTTCCAACAAAACTATCTCTTGGCACTGATAGCATTGATGCTTGTTGATTTTTTGGACTATATTTAACAACTATAATTGTATCTGTTAATTCTAAGCTTTTTCCCATACATAATATATATATATCATCAAGTTCAGCTATTTTTTCTTTACTACTTCCAACTATAGTCGTAATTATTCCTGAAACTCCACCACCATTTATTTGAATTTTATATATAAATACTATTGCTAATACTAGAATTATTGCTAATATTGCTAAAAAAATTCTTTTAAAAATTCTTCCCTTTTTAACTTTTTTTGTTTTCTTGGATTTTTTTTGTTCTTTTGATTTCATTTGTTTTCCCAATATTTCCACTCTCCTACTACATTTAGCTAGCTATTAGTATAACAGAATACATTAAAAATATCAATAAATTTTACAATAAACATTCTTATTTTTTCAATCTATTCATTATGATGTTATCATTATACATCATTTTTCCTACAAACGAATTATCAATTTGTTGTAAAATCTTTGTATTTTCTAGGACAGGTGAAATTGTTGAGATTATTGCAAAAGCAAAGTAAACTATAATTATTCCTTGAACCGCTCCTACTATTGCACCTCCAATATGGTCTGCTTGATTTATAATTGGTAGTTTTGCAATTATCTTTGAGACTATTTTTACTACTATTAATGCTATTCTAACTACTATAAATGTTCCTATAAATGAGATTATCATTATTATCTCAGTAGATAACTGTGTGGATATTTTTTCGATTGCATCATCTTTTGAAGTATTCACATCTTGAGCTTGTTTATTAATAAATTCTCTCATTCCTTTTGGCAAATTTGAATCTTCTCCGATTTGCATTATTTCATCTCCACTCATTGGAATATTTTCTTCTATTATTTGTTTTAAATCATTCCCTATATCCGTTCTATCTATAATAAATTCTCCTACTGGTTTATAAAGCATAAATGCAACTACTAATGCAATAATGATTGAGAAAAAGTTTACTAAACTTACCATTAATCCTCTACGAATTCCTAATAAAATTGCTAATACAACTACAACTAAAATTATTATATCAACTATCATTTTAATATCTCCTATCTTAATTTTTTACATGCTAACAATTTTTACTTTATCTTTATAAATTATTCCAGCTACATTGTCAGCCATTGTTATGTCCTTAATATTTTGGATAGATGTAAATTTCTTTACAAGCCATCCTTTAGTATTTACAAACTCTACCTCATTTCCTAGGCTTACAGCAATTATATTTTTGTTACAATAAATATTTTTTATTGCACTTTTTATAAAATATACATGCTCTTTTTTATTTTCAATATTCTTTATATTTAGCTCATATTGGCTATTAATCAGACTACTAGAACTACTTTCTGAAATATTACATATATATCCATCTAAATTTATATCAGCAAAGCTCGTTTTATTATCAATTTTTAACATTTCTTCATCGTTTCCATTTGAAAATATATGTATACTATTATCACAATATGTAACAATTTTATCATTTTTATATTTTATTTTTAGTATTAATGTATTTGAATTAGTTGTATAAGTATAAATTATTGACTCGTTTGGAATTTCTTTCGCTTTTTCTATTGATATTGTTTTTACACTTGACTCTATAACCGTTCCTGATGTTTTTATTTCTACAAAGCTTAAATATTTATTATCTTCTGAAATTGCAACATCAGTAGCATACGCTGTCGTTAAGTATGTTCTAAATTCCTCATTTCCGTTTATATTATACATTACAACTACTGATTTATGGGTTGTTCCAGATAATACTACACTTACTGCTCCATTTTCATTAACTGTTATTTGTGAAATATCCCCTTCCATCTCTTTATGCCATTGTAAGCTATCATTATATATAAGATATAAATTTGTACCTCCTTCATCTGCTAATAGCAAATATTTACCATTTCCTGCAAATATAGGAGATGTCACCGAAACATTTATTGTTGTTACTATGCTTGCTTGATTATTATATATATTTAATGTGTTATTTGCTACAGTTGCAATATAACCCCCATAAGCAAATACAGATGTATCTTCACTTTCATCGATTTCAATTGCCGGCAGATTTTCTTCTCCTATATCTCTACGAAATATATATTTATCCATCCATAATCTAACTACGTTATTACCTAAATATAGTCCTAAAATAACTATAAAAGCAATTATAAAAATAAATATTAAACATAAAAAAATTCTCTTTTTTATTACACCCTTTTTATGATTTATTTTTTCATTTTTTTTATTTTTATTACCTGATATCATATATTTTCTTTCCCATATTTATTTTATTGTATAATATCATATGAGTAATAATTTGTAAATTAATATAAAAAAAATATAATTAATTCTCATATTTCATTTCACTAAAGCTTTTTTTGTATACATTTAAAGTAGTGAAATAGAAATTTCAAATTAATTATATTTTTAATTTATATTTATTATTTATTATTTATTTCTTTTCTTTTTTCTTATAATTGTGATAATTATTCCTAAAATAATTATTAACACTGGAATGCCAAATATAACTATTTTTACAATATTATCTTGCATCTGAGTAGCAGTATAAGTTACAACTCCTAAGTCTTTTCTGATTCTAATTGAATCTTCTCTATCAGTTAAATATGCTACTGTATTTAATAAAATATCTCCGTTGTTTCTTAAGCTTATTGGTGTAACAATACTTTGTCCAATTTGTAATGTATAATTTGTTGCAAATAATGCATTTGAATACGCAATAAGTGTAGATGATTTTTCATCATTTATCTTTTTAGTTAAAACTTCTCCTAATACAAATGGACCTTCTTCGTCTGTATCTAATTTTGTATATATACTTGAATTAGCATCTTCTCTATAAAATGCCTCCTCTGTAGTTTTTATAAATGGTGATGCTGTAACTCCAAGGTTTTCAAGTGTTTCTGCATCTGATGTGTTTATTTTTCCTGCATCAAACATTACTATTGATCCGTCCGTATAAATGTCTTTAACTATACTATTATATGTTAATTCAGGAATTATTAACTCAGGACTTCCAACTAGCATATTAGACGATGATTGTTCACAAACAATTCCTTTTGAAAAGCTAATTCCATATAATGATAAAATTTTATTTATATTTACTAAATTAGAACCTGATGAATCTTCATTAAACATATATGGATCTTGCATCCAGACAATTTTTCCGCCATTATTTATATAATTTTCAATTTTTTCTCTTTCTAAATCAGTAAAATCTTTTATTGGATTTACTACTATTAAAACATCACAACTTTCTGGCATATCTGATAGTAACAAATCAAGTGTGCTTACATCATTAACTTCATTAGTTATTTGTTGAGCTAAAAAGTACATAAATGATTCATTTGTTATTCCCTCTTCTCCATGTCCTGTTAAAAAGTAAACTTGAGGTTTCTTTGCTATTGTAACATCTAGAATAGCATTGGTTAATTTTTGTTCTGTTATATCTACTGTTTCATAAGTAGTACTATCATATGTATACATTTCACTACTATCAATTACTTTATATCTTTGATTTGATGAAACAGCAACTAATTGATCTGTTGAACCTACTCCAAACTGTGTTGCTAAATCCGGTCTTTCTGCAGTATTTATTACTTCAACATTAATCTTATCATTTATATCTTTATATTGTTTTCCTAGTATTACAGCTGCACTTTGTTCACTGTAACCAAAGAAATACATATCAACATTCAACTCAATTTTACTTATCTGCTCTTTTGATTCACTCGATAATGAGTATAGCCTTTCTTGTGTGAAATCAATTGGTGAAATATTTATATTTTGAACAATTTTATTTATTAATATGAATATAACAAATATCATTGCTACAAGTAGTATTGTTAAGCTGGTCTGTCTAAGCCATTTTTCTCTAATTAATTTTATAAATTTTCTCATTTTTGCCTCCAAATATTATACCAGTTAAAAAACATGGTTTCGTGACTTTACATTAATTACTTAACTAGTTTTCTTTTTTGAATAACTATAATTGTAAATAATACAAACATAAGTGTAAATGATAATAATAATGTCAAATTATCAATAGCAATCGTTCCATTCATGAAAGACATGTAAAATGCATACATTAATGAAAAATTACTTGCTGAATATATCATACTTGGTAAAAACCATGAAAGTAAGAAAAATCCCACAGATATAACTGCTGCTATTATTTGATTTTCTGTAATACTTGATGCAAACATACCAAATGATACATAAGCTATTGATAATAATGCAAATCCTAAAATTGATACAAGTGCTGTTGCTATATGTGGTACACCAAAACATTTAAGTACCAAAAAATACATAAGAGTTGCAAGTGTTGCAATAATTACAACTGAGACAGCTGCACAGAACTTTCCTAAAACTATTTGAGTTATGCTTTTTGGTGATGTAAGTAAAATTTGTTCTGTACCATTTTTTCTCTCTTCTGCAAACATTCTCATTGTTAATACTGGAACTATAAATGTTAACACTGTTGAACTTGATCCAAATAAATTTGCAAAATCTGAACTTTGATATGTAAAAATATCTAAATAAAAAAATAAGCTACAGGCTAATAAAAATATTCCTATGTATACATATCCAATTGGAGATAAAAAGTAATTTTTTAATTCTTTTTTATATATTGCCCACATTATTTTTTACCTCCTTTTTTATTTGTTTTTGATGATTTATTTTTTACTTCTTTTTTATTGATTTTTGATGATTTATCTATTACTTCTTTTTTTGCAGAAGCTTTTTTATTTGATTTATTTTTTTCTTTCTTTCTTAACTTTGCTTCTTCTTTTATTTTTTTATTTTCTTCTTTCTCTTTTTCCCACTCAAGATTAAATTGTTCTTTTTTAGCTTTTCTTTCTGCTTTTTTATCTTCTTTTTTTGCCTTTCTTCTATCTTGTTTGTTCATTTTATTAAGTTCTTCTTCTCTTCTTTTCTTTTTTGTAACTCCCTTATTTTCAGCTTTTTTAATTTCTGATTCTTTATTATTTATAACTTTTAAGAATGCATCTTCTAATGTTGTTTCTGTTTGTTTTAATTCAAAAATTGTAATATTTTCTTTAGGTAAAACATCAAATAAATCTTTTCTTATATCATTATCTTTATTAGCAATTATCAAATATTGTTTAGTTCCATCTTCATTATCTTTTACAAGTTTGATATCCTTAATTGCTTTAATTTTGCTATTAATCTTATTCATGTTATTTTCTTTATCTTCAACTGTTATTAAAATACTATTTTCAGCTTTTGTTTGATCCTCTAGATTTTCTGGAGTATCAATTGCTAAAATTTTACCTTTATTTATAATTATTACTTTTTGACAAATTTGACTTACTTCTGGTAAAATATGTGAACTTAATATTACTGTATGACTCTTTCCAAGTTTTTTAATTAATGTTCTTATCTCCGTAATTTGCTTTGGATCAAGTCCTACTGTTGGTTCATCTAAAATTAAAATATCTGGGTTTCCCACTAAAGCACCTGCTAAACTAACTCTTTGTTTATATCCTCTAGAAATTTTCTTAATAATTTTATTTTCTACATCTTTTAATCCAGTTTCTTCAATAATTTTGTTAATTGCTTCCTTTTTTTCTTTTTTCTTAACATTTTTTAGTTCAGCCATATAATTTAAAAATTCTTTAACAGTTAATTCATTATATAAAGGAACATTTTCTGGCATATAACCAATTTGTCTTTTAGCTTTTTTTGGACTTTTTGATATATCATAACCATTTATAATAATTTTTCCTCTAGATGGTTCTATGTATCCTGTTATCATATTCATTGTTGTAGATTTTCCTGCACCATTTGGTCCCAAAAATCCAATTATTTCATGGTCTTTTACTTCAAAGCTTATATCATCTACAGCAATAAATTTGCCATATTTTTTCGTAATATTTTTAACTTCTATCAAGGCTTTATCCTCCAATCCCTTGTTTTTCTAAGAATTTCTTTTTTATATTATCACGATATTATCTTTCTTGCAAGATAAAATTAAATTTTCACATAAAATTCACATTTATTTTTAGATTTATATAAAATAAAAAAAGGGGCTGTAAAAAAACAACCCCGTTCATTATCTATATATTAATTTTTAAAAAATGTTGTATAAGCTAGATATGCAGAATAAATATCATATTTGCTTGTAACTTCATAAGGTGCATGCATTGAAAGTACTGGTACCCCGCAATCAATTACATCTACGCCTTTATTTGCAAGGATGAATGCTATTGTTCCTCCTCCGCCGACATCAACCTTTCCTAATTCTGCAAGTTGATATTTTATACTATTTTGATTAAATATTCTTCTAATAAATGCAACATATTCTGCATTTGCATCTGATGAACCACTCTTTCCTCTTGCTCCAGTATATTTATTTAAAGAAATTCCATATCCAATTAATCCAGCATTGTTGTGGTCTGAAACAGATGCATATAAAGGATCTTCACCAGCGTCAACATCTGCTGAAAGCATCCTTGAATTACAAAATACTTTATCTAAAAGATTTGGTCTGTTTATCCTTGTTTTATTTAAAAGTTCTGAAATAAATGTATCAAATACATGTGATTCCATTCCTGTATTACCCATGCTTCCAATTTCTTCTTTATCAGAGAATAAACATACTGCTGTTCTTTCCGGATTTTCAATATTTAATATTGCTCTTAATGAAGTATAAACACATACTTTATCATCTTGACCATAAGCTGCAACTAAACTTTCATCTAATCCTAGAGTTCTTGCTTTAAATGCTGGTACAACCTCAAGTTCACTACTCATAAAATCATCTTCTGTAATTCCATATTTTTTATTTAATAATTTTAAAATATATTTTTTTATTTTACTCTTTCCGCTATCCTCACTTGTATCTGGTCTATTTCCAGCAATAACTGCTAAATTTTCTCCATTTATTGCTTCAGATAATTTTTTTCCTTCTTGTTCTTTAGCTAAATGAGGAAGTAAATCACTTATTGTAAATACAGGTTCATCATCATTTTCTCCTAGAGAAACAGTAATTTTTTCACCATTTTCTTTTACAATCACACCATGAATTGCAAGTGGAATAGCTGTCCATTGATATTTTTTTATTCCACCATAATAATGAGTTTTAAAATATGCAAATTCTCCTTCTTGTACTAATGGATTTGGCTTTAAATCCAACCTTGGAGAATCAGCATGTGCACCAATTATGTTTATTCCTTCTTCCATGCTTTTGCTTCCAATAACAGCCATATACATACTTTTTCCTCTATTTACAAAATAAACTTTATCTCCAGGATGAAGTTCTGTATATTCATCTAATGACTTAAATCCATTTTCTCTTGCAATCTTTTCAGATAAAGAAATAATCTCTCTTTCAGTCTTTGCATGATTTAAATAATCCATATATTCATCAGCAAATTTTAAAATATTTCTTTCTTCATCTTCTTTAACTTCTTCCCATCCTGACTTTCTTTTTCTTTCTAATTCACTCATTTTAAATTTTCCTTTCTAATATTATTAAAGTGTACTTTTTCATTTATCCAAGCACCGCAATTTGTGCGATTTTAATGTTTTCCGATTTTACATATTCTTATTGTTCCTATTTTTTATTCTAATATTCTTATATCACAAATAAAATAAAAATAAAATATTATTTATAAATATTTACATTTTTATTTTTTTAGTGTTTAATATATGAAGTGAGGGAGAAATGAAATGAATTCTATACTTTATACTGGTACTGATTCTTCTTTTACAACTGAAGACTATAAAGTTATTGAAGAAGCAGAAGAAATTATAAAAAATTATGATCCTAATTTTGTTCCAATAAAATGTAAAAAACATTTAGGTTTATTAATATTTTCAATTTTATTTTTTATAATTTTTATTTTCCTTGCTATATTTTCAACAATTTTTGCACTACTAAATGTTAGTAATGAGTCAATCATAGATGGCGTAAGTGTTTTTGGAATTGATTTATCTGGACTTTCTAGAGAAGATGCTAAAAATAAAATTACTGCCGAAACTGAAAATAGGATTTCAACTGAATTAGTACTTAAACATAATGATGAGGTTTATACTTTACACCCATCTGAAATCAGCGTAAGCTTTGATATAGATTCTATTGTGGATTTAGCTTACTCAATTGGAAGAAATGGTAATATTTTTCAAAATAATTATCAAATTTTTAATTGTAAAATTCACCCAACTGAATTAAAAGCTGCAATTATGTATAACAATGAAAACTTCCTATCTGCTACTACTCAGATGCAAGGAAATTTTGCAGATGGATTAATCAATCCGTACTATGAAATTGACGGTAACAATTTAATTGTACATACTGGAAAAAATGGTTATGTAATTGACGCTAATGAACTAGTTTCTTTATTTACCGAAAAAATGACTTCTACAAATTATTCAACTGATTATATTGAACTTCCTGTAATTGAAGAAGCAGCTAGCCCAATTGATATTGACCAAATTTATAAAGAAGTTCATAAAGAACCTACAGATGCTTATTTTTCTACAGAACCTAGAGTTATATATCCTTCTAGTAATGGATTAGACTTTAACATATCGGTAGATGAAGCCAAATCCATTATAACCGGAGATAAAGATTCGTATACAATACCACTTAAAGTTTTATACCCAAATATTACTACTAATAATCTTGGAATGGAAGCTTTTCCTGACAGTCTTTCTACATATACAACAAGTTATGCAACTAGTGATGCAAACAGATCAACAAATGTTGCATTAGCAACATCAAAGATAAATGGTATCGTATTAATGCCTGGTGATGAATTTTCATTTAACAATACTGTTGGGAAACGTACTCCACAAGCGGGCTTTAGAGTTGCTGGTGTATATTCAGGTGGTCAAGTTACATCTGATTATGGTGGGGGCATTTGTCAAGTTTCTAGTACATTATATAATGCCGTATTACGTGCAAATCTACAAATAGTAGAAAGAACTAATCATCAATTTACTGTTGGCTATGTTCCTATTGGAACTGATGCTACTGTATCTTGGGGAAGCCCGGACTTTAAGTTTAAAAACTCTAGAACATATCCTATAAAAATAGTAGCCACAACAAATTCTCGAAAACAAGTAACAATAAGTATTTATGGATTAAAAGAAGATAATGAATATAATGTAGAAATAGTTTCATATAGAACTGGAACTATCGCATACAAAACAACTTATACTACTGATAAAAGTTTACAAAATGGCCAAACCAAAGTAGTACAAAGTGGTTCAAACGGAGCTACTTCCGTAGCTTACAGAGTTTTAAAACAAAATGGAGTAGAAGTTTCAAGAGAACTATTATCAAGAGATACCTATAATCCTCATAATCAGATAATTGCTAGAGGTAATTAATTTATATATTATAAAATAAGGAGATTGCATGAAATTCATGTAACCTCCTTATTTTAAATTACTGTGTTTTAGGATATTTTCCATTAAACATCGTAGCTAACCCTCCAGAATATTCATTCTTTAAAAACAAATACATCACGTTATTTTCTCCATCTACATAGATTTCCTTATATGAACCACAATTATCCTTACAATTCGGATAAAACCATTTTACCTTTGAGAGGTTAATAGTATCATATTTTGTTCCCGCACTTAGCTTCGGCGTACCATCTGCATTAACCATCATAGTAAAACCTCCACTATTTCCATGCTCTATGAACAAATACATAATGTCTGTTTCTTCATCTACATAGATTTCATAATATACACCATTTTTCCCCAAACTTGAGACTTTTATAGTATCATAATTCGTTCCAACACTCAGTTTCGGCGTACCATTTGCATTAACCATCCTGGTTAACCCACTTCTAATCGCATTTTTCGAAAACAAATACATAACATTCGTTTCTTCATCTACATAGATTTCACAATATGAATTATATTCACATTCATCTAAGATTTTTATTGTATCATAGTTCGTTCCAGCACTTAGCTTTGGTGTACCATCTGCATTAAGCATAATGGTTAAATCTCCAGCATATTCATCCTTTACGAATAAATACATAACATCTGTTTCTTCATCTACATAGATTTTTGAATATAAACCACGTTTTTCTAAATTTGAAATGTTTATAGTATAATATTTCGTTCCTCCACTTATTTTCGGCTTACCATTTTCATTAAGCATTGTGGTTAATCCAATTGCATTACATTCCTTCAAAAATAAATACATAACATTTGTTTCTTCATCTACATAGGTTTCGGAATATATACCTATTTCTAACTTATGTAAGAGGTCTTTCGGTTTGTTTTGAGTAATTTTTTTAAAAACAATAATAGGTATAGCAGTTAGAACTATAATCAAATCAATGAGCAGAATAATAATTAGAAATGAAATAACTACTAAGAAAAATGTCCGTAACATAGTAATACCTCCATAGTAATTACTTATACAAGGTGTACTAGTAATTTGTATCTTTTATTACTCCCGATACCGAGGATAGAATATTTATATTATATTATAAATATGCATAAAATGCAAGCTTTTATCAATTTTACACTAATTTTAAAATATTATTTTAATAAATTTAGATATTCTTTTTATTACTCTTGTTAAAAATAGTATTGTACGATAAAACTTTTAAGGAGAAAATTGTATGAATAAAAAATTGCTTCTTTCCTACTTTTCTGTTATACTAAGATTGTTATGAAAGATAAATTTGAAATAAGAGGAGAATAATATGAATTTAGATATTTTAAAACAAGTATTATCTGAAGCATCAAAATTATATAAAAAAATTCCTGTTAGAAAAAAAACATTTATGGATGTTTCAGGATACCCACACTATGAAAATGTATGTAGTAATATTTTAGCATTTTACTTTAATACCACAGAAGAACACAACATGAATAATTTAGTAATTAACTCCTTAATTAAGATACTGAAAAAAAATAACATTAATATAGAACCAATTAAAGAAAATGATATCGTAAATGTTAGTAGAGAATATACAACGTTAAATGGAAATAGAATTGATATTGTTCTTGAAAACAATAATTTTGTAATAGGAATTGAAAACAAACTTGATGCAACTGTTTATAATGATTTAACAGATTATACTAATACAATTAATAGTATAAATAAAAAATCTGTTAAAATACTTTTATCATTACGCAATAATTCAAAAATATGTGAAAATACTGAATTTATAAATATTACATATTCGGAATTGTGCAATCAACTAAATATAGATTTACTTAATTATCAAGATAGTAATAATAAATGGTATATATTTATAAAAGAGTTTATTAAAAATTTAGAAAATTATGAAGGAGATTCAGAAATGGAAGATGAAGTATTAAATTGGCTAAGGAACAATAAAAAGGAACTAGAGGAATTAGATGAAATAAAGCAAATTGCTATGAAAAGTATTGAAAAAAAAGAAGAAGAATTAAAAAATCTTTTAGAAGAAAAATTAAATTTGAATTTTATTAAAATATGGAAAGGTAATACCGAAATGGTATGTTATATTGATTCTCCAAAAAAATACCATATTGATGCCACATTAAATCCAGAAGGTTGGAAAATAGGATTGTTTACTTGGTCAGTAGCGAATAACAATAAAATAAAGCAGATTTTACAAAATAGCAATTACAATATTATAGAAGATGATGGGCAACACAGAATACTATTCAAATATAATTATGATATAGATATAGAAGAGGTTTTAAAAAAGGTAGTTGAAATATATGAATATATGGTAAATAAATTTTAAGTTTTATCTGGTGGAAAAATAATATATTTTTTTATTCGTAATGCGACCACATACTTAATATTCTTACTGTTTGCTCATTTTCTAATACTTCGTAAATAAGCCTATGTTGTATGTTTATTCTCCTTGAATATAAATCTTTTAAATCACCGTAATAATTTCTCATAAGGTGGTGGATTTTGAAATGGATTATTTTTTATAACTTCAATTAAGGCTTTTGCTTTTTTTACAAGATTATTTTGTTTTAATTTATCAATATCTTTTAGTGCTTTTTTATGATATTCTATTTTATACAATTACCAATCCACCTCATCTTCTTTTACAAAATTGTCATTAGAAGAGTTTTTTCTTTTTATAATTTCTTCTTTTAGTTTTGGTATAGAAGAGATATATAATGTTTCAATTAAATTATTATAATCTTCCTCAGATAAAACAATAGCATTTCCATCTTTTGTTGATATATTAATAGTCTCATTGTATTTTATTGTATTTTCTAAAAGTTTATAAATATCTTTTCTAAAATTTGTTATATTAGTATTAGTCATTTTAACACCTCCATATATAATTATATTATAGCATACGCTTTTCCGTACGTCAATGTTTATTATATTAAAGTATGAGTTTTTTTTGTTGGGGATTTCCTTAGATTTCAATATTTTTAAGCACTAATATATTTTTGATTTAACTTTCT